>JAUIGA010000164.1 GCA_030430125.1 Chloroflexia bacterium
GCCACCCCGGCCACCCCCAAGGCGGCAAGCGGTCTGCTCCGTCTTCCGCACGCGAGTCCCCCCCGCATGCCACTTGTCAATGTGCCTGGTTCCTGACATGGAACCACCCCGCTTGTCGCGGGGCGTCGCTCCCGGCTCTCACCCGTTTCGGTGAGGTCGCGTACCTGGGATGTCCCAGTTTCGCCGGCCGGTTGCGCTCCTTCGCTGCGCGCTCGTTCCCGAGCGCCGGGTGAAGAGCCTAATCGACTCTTCCTTCCCTGTCAAGGCCGGTTGGGAGAGTCAATCTCGCCCCGTTCCTTGCTGACAGTGAGTGCACCCGATCACTCTCGAACGCACAGGTCAGTTTAGCAACCTGTCGACTCACTGTCAACGACGATCGTACGGCTTTGTAGCTGCCGGCACCTCGTCGTTCGCTGTCCGACCTCGCCGGACAAGGAAGGCGCCCGGTTTCCCGAGCGCTCGGCAATAGTAGGCCGCTGTTGTGCCCCTGTCAAGGCGTTTCGACCCCGATTTCGGTGCACTCCCGGAATTGCCCTACCGAACGGTGACACTCTTCGCGAGATTGCGCGGAAAATCGGGGTCAACACCACGTCGCAATGCTGTCTCCAATGCCACCATCTGTCCCAGCATCGTCTGGACATAGGGTGAGCCGGAGTCAGTCAGCAGCCCGTGCTGGACATGATCCCGGGCTGCCGGGGCACCCGGCCCCATCCAGTACACAGCGGCACCTCGACTCGCCAGCTCGTCGGCGGCGATGCGCAACCTCGATACCTGGTTTCCTTCCGGCGCCAACAGGATGCACGGATATCCGTCGTCGATCAGCGCGATCACGCCATGCTTGAGCTCACCGGTACGCACGGCCTCGGCGTGGAGATAGCTTCCCTCCTTGATCTTCAACGCTGCCTCGAGCGCAACCGGCAGGTGAGCACCACCGGCAACGACCAGCGCGCTCTGTCGCCCCGACAGATGGTCTGCCAGCGCGCCGATCCGCGATCGATGCGTCTCGCAACCAAGCGCAGTCTCCAGCCTGCAGGCTTCATGTTCCAGGGTGCGGCACGCCTGACTCCCTGTTACCGCGTCCACCAGCTGCCGACCTCGGGCAATCATCGCCAGGCACGACTTCGTGGCCAGGACGCTGCGCTCCGGACCGGCACACAATGGGACGACCGCATCCACCAGTCCCGCAACCGTGCTCCCTTCCATGTTGACGACGCCGATGACAGTTGCGTCTCGATCCCTGGCCACCGCGATGGCGTCGATCACATCCGCGGTCTCGCCGCTCTGGGTGAACGCCACCAGGGTGTCGCCGGAGTGAATCAGCGCCGGTCTCGCCAGCAGCTCGGATGCAGGTATCGCGGTGCTCGCCAACCCGTTCGCCGCCTCCTGCAGCAACTCGGAGGTAAACATCGCCGCGTGATACGCGCTGCCGCACCCCGTGAATACCACGCGGGACGTTCGGCTCAGGAGCCGGGCGGCATGTCTCGCCAGATCGCCGCTCGCCGCGATACGACGAAGCACGTCGGGCTGCTCGGCGATCTCGGCGCGCATCGACGCCCCTGGTTCGCCGCGGGTCGTCCTGGCGAATCCGGGAACCTGGACGGCCTCAGCGAGGTCGAGCAGTTGGAGCGCGTCAACTCCCAATCGGTCTGGGGTACCCAGCGACACGACGACATCGTCCGGCACGACGACAGCCGTTTCCACCGTCCCACTGAGCGCGGCGAGGTCGGAGGCGATGACAAGGGCCCCACGCGTCTTGCCGAGACGAATGGGCAGCCGGTGCGCCGCCACGACAATCTCGCCGGTGGCTCGGTCCAGCACGGCGCACGCGTTCGTTCCCTCAATTAATGCGAACGCCGATGCGACCGCGGACCGGACATCGTCAGACTCCCGCAGGCGCCGCTCGACGAGGTGGGCCAACAGTTCCGAGTCGGTATCGGATCGCATCCGGCATGCCGGCAGCACTTGAGTGCGAAGCTGGTCCACGTTCTCGATGATCCCGTTGTGCACGAGGGCGATGCGCCCATTGGCGCCGAGATGCGGGTGCGCATTGCGCTCGCTGACATCGCCGTGTGTCGCCCAGCGGGTGTGCCCGATCGCGGCTCTCGCCTCGGCGTCCCCGGCGGCCTCGACCGCGACTCGGCCCACTCGCCTGATGACCGCCCCTTCATTGCGGTCGCCGGTGTACGCCACACCCCACGAGTCGTAACCCCGATACTCCATCGCTCGCAACGGTTCGAGGATGGCTGCCCCGACATGAACCGATTCACCAACGTATCCGAAGATCCCGCACACGACACACCCCCACCACTGCCACCTCACCGTCGGCCCTGAGCCGCGGCGCGGAGGCCAAACGACACCAAGGACCTGCCAGGCGTGAGGCAGATCGATTCCATACACATTGCGTTGACGTATGGATGCGTGTGTGGGGAATGCCCGTGGGCATGGACACATCGAGTGAAGCGTTGTTCGCGCGTCGCCGCGCGGTTTTGTCTCACTCGTTACGATCGTGTCGAACCGGGAAGCCACCCGCCGAATGGTTCGATCGGCTTCCACCTCGTCAACTCGGTCTCCCACCGAGTCCTGGCGCTGGTCGTGTCGGATACGTCACCCAGCCACCCGCATCGTCCGACCATCGTACGTCCATTCCTTGCAAAATGCCAACCATCGGCCAAATGGGTGACAATCCGGCGTTCCCTGCTACCATCCTTTGCAGCGCGCGGCAGGCGAATAGCCACCTGACGCCGTTTGGCGAACCACACGACCCACGACGAAATGGAGCATCCATGTCGAGCAAGACCGTGATCGCGTCCGACCGTGCACCCGCTGCCATCGGTCCGTACTCCCAGGCGATTGAAGTGAACGGCCTCGTCTATACATCCGGCGTGATCCCGCTCGACCCGGAAACCATGGAAACGGTGGGGTCAACCATCGAGGAACAGGCCGATCGTGTGATGCAGAGCCTCCAGGCCTTGCTAGAGCACGCCGGCACCGACCTCGCCCGTGTCGTCAAGACGACATGCTTCCTCGACGACCTCGGCGACTTCGCCGCCTTCAACGAGGTCTATGCCCGCTACCTGGGCGACTCCAGCCCGGCCCGCTCCACGGTCGAGGTAGCGGGACTGCCGAAGGGTGTGAAGGTGGAAGTCGAGGCGATCGCGATCGCCGGCTCCTGACCCAGCCAGAAGGCCCTTCTGGGTGCTGACGCGAACGCGCGCGGGGTTGGCGATGTCGCGATCCCGCGTGTATACTCATCTGGCTGAAACGCGGGGGCGCGTAGCTCAGCTGGCCAGAGCGCACGGTTCACATCCGTGAGGTCACAGGTTCAAGTCCTGTCGCGCCCACCCACACGCAGAAACACCGTCCTGCATGAATGCAGGACGGTGTTTCTGCGTGTGCAAACCTCGGTAGTGGGATTGCGAATTATGGACGCTGAAATCGACACATGGTACGGAGACAACGAATCCTCGCCAAATCCGCGGCATCGCATCATCGAATCCCGACCCTCCTCCCCTTGACCCGGTACTGCCGACCGGACCACAATACTGGGACACAAGCGACACCGGCAGATGCCCGGTGTCCACGATCGATATCATGACCCATCCTTCCAGGCGGAATATCTCTGGTGGAGGGCTGATGCATGAGCGATACGAAGGTTTCACCCGCCAGGGTTCCGGAGGAGGAGTGGCATGCGGCGTGAGCAGACGCTGGCCGATCGCATAACCGGCTCGGCGTTGTGGCGTTCAGTGGTCAGGCATGGCTACCCGGACACCCAGCGCAATCAGGCTTTGATCATTGCCAGCAATGTGTTCCTGCACATTCACCCGGTCAAGATCAAGCGCTATGCGACCAAGGTGACCTACACCTTCTGCCTTGGTGGGCTTTCCTTCTTCATGTTCCTGGTGCTGGTGATGACCGGCGTCCTTCTGATGTTCTATTACATCCCGTCATCGGAAGGCGCATACCAGTCGATGAAGGACATCGAGGCGAGCGTCTCCTTCGGCCAGCTCATGCGCAACATGCACCGCTGGTCCGCCCAGGGCATGGTGATCGCCGTCTTCCTCCACATGGGTCGTGTCTTCTACACCGGCTCCTACAAGCCGCCCCGAGAGTTCAACTGGGTCATCGGCGTGTTGTTGCTGGTCACCACGTTCCTGCTCTCGTTCACCGGCTACCTGCTCCCCTGGGACCAGCTCGCCTACTGGGCCATCACGGTTGGCTCCGAAATCGGTGGCGCCGCCCCGATCGTCGGCCCGCAGGTCAACCGCATCCTGCTCGGCGACTTCCAGATCGGCCAGAGCACGCTGATTCGCTTCTACACGCTGCACGTCATCTTCCTCCCGCTCGTCGCTGCCTTCCTCATGGCCGTGCACTTCTGGCGCATCCGCAAGGATGGTGGTATCTCCGGCCCGCTGTAGGCCGCGCCGCCACCGTCACCTGATCTACGAGAAGGACACACAGCATGGCTGAACTTGCGAATCAGGCGCCCGGCTCGCCGGCCCAGCAGATTGATGAGGCGAAACGCAGGAAGCTCCTGGAGCTGGTCCGTGGTCGCGCCCTCGCGCGTCCCACCGATCTCGCCGAAGACGAGGTGATGGTCTGGCCGTCACTCGTGGTCGTCGAGGCCGTCAGCGCCGTGGTCTTCCTCGGCATCCTGACCGTGCTCTCGATTCTGGTGAACGCGCCACTGCTCGACCGCGCCAACCCGAACCAGACCCCGAACCCGTCGAAGGCGCCGTGGTACTTCCTGAACCTGCAGGAGATGCTGCTGCACATGGACGCCGGTCTTGCCGGCGTGATCGTGCCCACCATCGCGCTCGTCGCCATCGCCGCCATCCCGTACTTCGATCGCAGTCCGCTCGGCGTCGGCATTCTCGGCACGTCCACCAAGGGCCGCAAGATCATCGCGTTCTCCACCGTCTTCACCACCATCGTGCTGATCGGCATGATCCTGCTCGACGAGGTGATCGGACGCGGCACCCAGTTCGGTATCGGCCGGTACGCCCAGGAAGAGCTCGGCATGCCGGAATGGGTCGGCGGCATCATCCTTTCCAGCATCATCATGATTGGCGCCATTGGTACAATGGTGGTGATGATCCAGCGCATGTTCCGACCCACGCGACGCGAGCTGATCATCGCGCTCTTCACCGGATTCTTCGTTACCTACTGGGTGCTTGCCATCTCCGGCACCTCCTTCCGTGGCGAGGGGCAGATGCTGACCTGGCCATGGAACCTGCCGCTCGAGCATCACTAGGCCGCATCGCAGGACAGCAGCACGCCGGGCAGGCCGCAGGCGCTCGCCCGGCACAGACAAGGACCAACGGCACATGACTCCACTGGTACGCACGCTCGCAGGCATCGCCGGCGGGTGGCTGGCCACCAAGCTCTTCGGGCTTTCGGAGGCACTCCAGTCCGCACACGGCGATACCGGAGCGAAGAGGCTTTCTTCTCGACGTTCATTCACCCGCAATGCCACGCTCGGCGACGTCGGCATCGTCGTCGCCCAGATCGGCGTCGCATTCGGGGTACTGCTCTGGCCGAACAAGACCGGCGCGTTCGGAACCGCGATCACCGTGCCCGGTGGCGACGTGCCTGATGTGAACGGTGAGCCGTTCAAGTGGGCGCCGGGCAAGTTCTACCTGGTCAATCTGGAAGACTCCGGGGTTCGGGCACTCTACTGGAAGTGCGTCCACCTCGGCTGCACCGTTCCCTGGATCAGCGGCGAGCACGAGTTCATCTGCCCGTGCCACGGCTCGATCTACGAGTACAACGGCGACCGCGTGTCCGGTCCGGCTCCGTACGGACTTGATCAGATGCCGGTGACGGTGAACGACGACGGCAGCGTCACGGTGGACACCAACCCCAGTAGCCTGTTGGTGAACAACTACTAGCGCACCGCGAACGACGCAACGGATCGCGGGTCGCGCAAGGCGCAGGCGCGATCGGGATGAGGAGAGACCAGCAGTGGGAGCTGTGCAGAAGCTCGCGACAGTGGTGATGGTTGGGCTGGTGGCGCTTGCCACCGTGCTCACCGTATACATCGCGCGAGAACCCGACCGCCGCGACAGCGAGCTGACCGAGCAGGAGGAGATCGCGATCGAGCGCGGCACCGACCTGTACATCCAGTACTGCCTGCAGTGCCACGGTCCCGCCGGCCTTGGCAACGCTGAGGTCGCCAACGAGGATCCGGCTCGCCTGGGGCCGGCGTTGAACCAGGATGGCGCCGGTATTCCCGTGGAAAACAGACTCGCGAACTTCCAGTCAGACAACGCCGCTGATCAGGAGCTGGCTGAGAATTTCCTTCACTACCGCATTGAGAACGGCGCGCCGTCCGATCCACGCCTGAATCAGGTGATGCCAGCGTTCGGCACCGAGCTCAACGTTGAGGAGCTCAACGACCTCGTCTTCATGATCATGCACGGCGACTGGAACTACGTCTACAACCAGGCGGTGCAGCAGACAGGCGAGACGGCCGCCCAGGCCGAATGCGACGCCAACGAAGGCGAGGGCGAGTACTGCGACCACATTGAGGAGGCGCCGCCCCTCTACCCGACCGTACCGCCGGACGAAGAAGATGAGGACGCCGCCGATGACGGTGGCGAGGACGCCGGCGAAGACAGTGGCGCGGCCGCGTCGGTCGCGGCTGAGGATCCCGCCGCGTGGAGCACGACCGAGATCACCGTCAAACCCGGCGACACCATCGCGGTCAGCGGCAGCGGCGGCCTGGAGCACGACTTCACCGTCGACGAGCTCGGCATCCACGAGCTCCTGCCGGCTGGTTCGACCGACACCATCATGATCACGATTCCCGAGGATGCCGAACCGGGCGAATACGAGTTCTACTGCTCCATCCCCGGGCACCGCGAATCGGGTATGGTCGGCACGCTCATCATCGAAGCGGCATCGTAGAGGAGGCCAGGAATGCTCGTTTCCAACATGGGACTCGTCTTCGGGGTCCTGTCCGATACCGTCGAGGTGTTGCTCGCCGTCGCCATGATGATCGGCGGTATCTACATCACCTACCTGATCCAGAAGTGGGCGGATCGCTCCGGAGAGGCGCCAGCGGCCGCGAATGTCGGGCTCGGCGGTCACCCGGACCAGCGCGAGCCGAAGTCGATGCGAGAGTAGGACACCTTTTCCCACGAACATGGCAGCGGCCCGGTCGTGCAGCAATGCAACCGGGCCGTTTCCGTTCACGAGCGAGACGGCAGTATGCCTGGTTCCGACCGCGAAGCAACGACCTACCGCTGGTGCGACACCTGCCGGCGCAGCTATCGCCCGCATGAAACGCAGGGAGGTCACTGCCCCGTGTGCGGTGGCGACACCCGCACCATCGGGAAGTACACGGCGATACTCCGGGGGCTCGTGTCGAATGAGCTGTCGACCTCCGAGATCTACACGAAGCACCGGCAGATCATCCGCATGATCTGGACCCGC
>JAUIGA010000165.1 GCA_030430125.1 Chloroflexia bacterium
AAGCAGCTGCGGACGCGGGCGGTCTACGAGGACAACGGCTTGATCGCGCTCGACAAACCGGCGGGGGTTGCCGTAGTGGGCGACAACACCGCCGACGACCTCCTGACGCTAGCCAGCGCCTCGGGCGAGATCCTGCGACCGGCCCACCGTATCGACAAGGTCACCTCGGGGGTGATCCTGCTTGCGAAAAGCGCCGAGGTCCACGCCGCGCTGGCACGCCAGCTCCACGATCGCACGGTCGAGAAGCTGTACCTCGCGATGGTGGCGGGGGACGACCTGCCTGCGGCTGGTGTGATCGACCTGCCGTTGACGACCGGGCGCAAGAACCGCGTCCGCATCGCCGGTCAACGGGACGCAATCGGGTTCGACCCGGTGGCGAGTCGATGGTCGCTCGCCGGAGAGGTCACGGGAGACCGCGTGTACCCGTCCGAGACGCGCTTCACGCGAATCTGGAGTGGGGATGGCAGATCTCTGCTGGCTGTTCATCCGGTCACGGGCCGACGGCATCAGATCCGGGTTCACCTTGCCTGGATCGGCCATCCGATCGTCGGAGATCCGCTGTTTGCCCAGAAGAACACAGCGCAGGCGCGCACAATGCTCCATTCCTGGCGCATTGCCTTCGATGCTGTGGATGGGAGCGGTCACCGCGTGCAGATCGACGCGACACCGGACGCCGAGTTTCGCGCTGCGATCCCATTGACGGCGCGAGAGCTCGATGCGTTGCTCCTCCCCGAGCACTTCGACTCCGGGTCGCACTGACGCTGGACTGGCGGTGTTTCTGTCCGTCTCCATTTGCGCAATCAACGGGATTGTCAGCATTCGGGGTTGATGCCGGAACGTGGACAACAGCTCGGAACGCGCGGTCGCGGCGTGACATCCGGGAGTACCGGATTGACGTACTATCAATACAGAGGAGACAGGTTCCCGGGCAGGTTCCGGCGGCGATGTCACCTCCGTGAAGATGGACACACCCCACAACACGACTCGGGGCCGCAGTGGAGATGAGGGATACCTGGCTGTGACGATGCATCGGATCATGACTCGCCGCGGATTTGTCGCCGGCTCCATGGGGACAATCGTGACCGCGGCGGCCTTGGCGCTGCCTGCGACGACCGTAGGGAAGATCTACCCCGGGACCCGCGTCGCTGGCATTGACGTTTCCGGGATGACGCCGGAGGCAGCGACCGAGCACCTTCGCGCAGAGCTCGCTGCCGTTGAGGCCCACGCCGCCACGTTCACCTTCGATGGGCAGCGTTGGGAAGCGAGTCTTGCCGATCTTGGGATTTCGATTGACTACGACCTCATGGTCGAGCAGGCGATGGCGCACGGCCGCAACGGCTCCGTGATCGACCGGTACACGTCACTGCTCGGTGGCGACGACGACGACGAGGTCGAGATGCGCCTGGTGCGAGATGACTCGACCCTCAGGTCGTGGCTGGAAACGATTGAGAACGACATCGCCGTCGAGCCGCATAGCGCCCGGCTCCAGAACGACGACGGCGAGATATCGATTATCGAGCACGTCACGGGCCGAACACTTGATTGGGATCAGCTTATCTCCGACACGAATCGGTCGGTGGTCGGAATCGACGTGGTGTCGATTCCGGTGGCCGTGGTGCCGGTCGAGCCGAAGGTGACCACCGCGAAACTGTCAGCCGCCCGGGAGCACGCGACTCGACTCATCAGCGAACCGATCTACTTCACCTACGACGGCGATGTCTATCCGGTCGATGTTCCGACCCTGACCGCCGCGCTGGAGATCGACGAGAACAACACAGCGAGTCTCGACCTGTCGCTGCTGACTACGCGCCTCGATGCGATCGCGGCGGCGGTCTTCACCCCGGCGCAGAACATCAAGCTCGGCTGGAACGACGGGCTGTTCGTCGTGGAAGACGATGTCGATGGGCTGGAGGTGGATCGCGACGCATTCGAGGCCGACGTGGCGCGCGTGGTCGCATCCGCCGAACGGAGCGCGCCGCTGCCGGTCGTTCCCGTTCGGGCCGGCGCCCGAGCCGACAATCTTGACGAATTGGGCCTTGAGGGGCATTTGGCGTACGGCGGATCGTCGTTCGCGGGCTCGTCGGAGACACGCGCGGAGAATGTGGCGGTGTCGGCGCGCAATATCTCGTACAAGCTGGTCGCGCCGGGGGAGCTGTTTTCGTTCAACGACCTGCTGGGACCGATCACCGAAGAGGCCGGCTTCGTCCAGGGCAAGATCATCCAGGGCGATTGGGCAGCAAGCGATCTCGGTGGCGGGGTTTGCCAGGTATCCACGACTGTCTTTCGCGCGGCGGCGCACGCGGGGTTCCAGTTCGAGGAATGGCACCCGCACAGCTGGCGTCTTGCCTTCTACGAGGCGGATGGATCGCCACCGGGTATGGATGGTGCAATCTATCAGCCGAACACGCCCGATGAGATCGAGAAGGATCTTATCTTCCAGAACCCGTTGGACTCGTGGTTGCTCTTGATGATGGTGATCGACGGCCACACCGTCTATGCGCATCTCTACGGCCGGGACAACGGTTGGGAGGTGGAGTTCGGCGAGCCGCGCATCAGCGAGCCCAAGCCCATCCCGGACCCGGTTGAGCGGGTCAACCCGAAGCTTGCGTCGGGCGATCGGATCAAGGTGCAGAATGCTCGCGCCGGGGTCACGGTTCGCATCCAGCGGACGGTTACCGCGAAAGATGGCAGCGTGATCTCCGATGGCGACTTCGTCTCCGACTATCGGTCGGTGCCGGAGGCGTGGGAGGTCGGGCCGAGTTAGGCTATCCGCTCGTGGTCGGGCTGAGCAGGCAGAACTCGTTCCCCTCAGGATCGGTCATGATGTAGTGGCTCCAGTCGCCCCTGTCGAAGAACTGCACGGTGGATGCGCCGAGCGCTTCCAGGCGACCCCGCTCCTCGTCGAGGGTGCGGTGAACTGGCCGAATGTCGAGGTGGACCCGGTTCTTCCCGCGCTTGCCCTCTGGCACCTGCTGAAAACTCAGGAACGCGGCCCCACCGCCCGGACGGCGTAGGGATACCCAGTCGTCCTCCTGCATGCGGTACTCATACCCCAGCACATCGCGCCAGAACGCCGCAAGCATGCCGGGGTTCGCGCAATCGATGACGATTCCATGGATGACGGTCATGCACCCGTTCCTTTCGCGCTCACGCCAGCTACGTTCCGCACAGCATAGCCATCATGGCGGGCAATAAATGCCCGGGTGTATCTTGCGCGCTGCCGCCACCTGCGCCTCCGTGTTCTCGCCGTGATTTGGAGAGCTGGATATCGTGCCGCACATCAGCGGAACGGTCGAAGACATGGTTGATCGCTCCATCTGCCTGATGGTGACGCGACGCTGGAAGGATGTCACGCGGGGCGCTGGCCTGCGCCGAAGGCGGCTGGATGTGTGGGGAGACCGGCCGCCTGCCGGTACAATGCCTGACAGCGCAATGGCCGCGAATCGACCGGAAGGCATCGATGCATGACGGACACCAGGACTGAACAACGGCTCGCCGGGGGCAGCGGCTCCCGCTCGAAGGCGGAGCACCTCGCCGATTTTCGGCAGGAGATCGCGACGCAGCGCGAGGCCGCGCGGAAGAAGCAGGAGGGGCGAGGGAAACGCAGCGCGATCGACCGCGTGTTGCAGCTCCTCGACGATGACTCATTCATGGAGCTCGACGCCCTGGTGCGTCATCGCGCGACGCAGTTCGGCATGGGCCGGAACCGCCCGTTCGGAGATGGTGTCGTCACTGGGTTTGGCACCATTGACGGCCGGCAGGTGGCAGTCTTCTCGCAGGACTTCACGGTCTTCGGCGGCTCGCTGGGCGAGGCGTTCGCCGAGAAGATGGTCAAGCTCATGGATCTGGCCGAGCAGTATGGCTGCCCGGTGATCGGCATCAACGACTCGGCCGGCGCGCGCATCCAGGAGGGTGTCGAGGGGCTGGCCGGGTATGGCGATGTCTTCTTTCGCAACGTGCGCCTCTCCGGTGTTGTCCCGCAAATCTCGATCATCGCCGGACCGTGCGCGGGCGGGGCAGTGTACTCGCCGGTGATGACCGACTTCACCTACATGGTCGAGGGTGTGGGGCGGATGTTCATCACCGGGCCGGATGTGATTCGCACTGTGACGGGTGAATCAGTCGACCCGGAAGCGCTTGGCGGTGCGGCCACGCACACCGGTGTGAGCGGCGTGGCGCACTTCACCGCCCACGACGAGGACGACCTCGTTGAGCAGGTGCGCTACCTGTTGTCGTTCCTGCCGTCGAACAATCTCGACGATCCTCCCTGGTACGAACCGGACGATACGCCGGATCGCCAGTCGCCCGAGCTCGATACGCTGGTGCCTGAGGCGAGCAACAAACCCTACGACATGCACCGGGTACTCGGCGAGGTGCTCGACGACGGCGAGTTCTATGAGGTGCAGGCGAACCACGCGCAGAACCTTATCACCGGGTTCGGCCGGCTGGATGGGCACCCCGTTGGTATCGTCGCCAATCAGCCCAGCGTGCTTGCCGGAACGCTCGATATTGACGCCAGTGTCAAGGGCGCAAGGTTTGTGCGCTTCTGCGACGCGTTCAACCTGCCGATCGTGACGTTCGTGGATGTGCCGGGGTTCCTGCCCGGGACCGACCAGGAGTACCGGGGAATCATCCGGCATGGCTCCAAGCTGCTCTACGCCTACTGCGAAGCGACGGTTCCGAAGGTGACCGTCATCACGCGGAAGGCGTATGGCGGAGCCTATGTGGTGATGGCGAGCAAGCACACCGGTGCCGATTTCAATGTCGCCTGGCCGACCGGTGAGGTCGCGGTGATGGGGCCAGATGCGGCCGTCGGACTGGTGTTTCGGCGGGAGCTGGCCAGCCATGCCGACGCCGACGCGCGGAAAGCGGAGCTGGTGCGGGAATACGAAGACCTGTTCGCGAGTCCCTACCAGGCGGCGTCGCGCGGGTATATCGACGATGTGATCGAACCACACACGACGCGACCGTGGCTGATTCGATCACTGGCGCTGGCGCGAAACAAGCGCGTGGCGACCCCGCGGCGCAAGCACGGGAACATCCCGCTGTGAGCGCGGTGAGTGATGGCGATCCGGGAATCCGTATTCGCGTACACCCCGCGCCGACGCCGGAGGAGCTTGCGGCGATCGTGGCGGTGGTGCGACGGCGGCGCATGCGCCAGGTGCCCGAGGGCCAGCCGACGCCGACGGTTGTGTCCAGCCGTTGGGCGCGGGCTGGTCGCCGGGAGGCGATGGCGGCGAGGGAGCACCGGCGCGACGAGCGAGATGCAGTGTGAAGACGCCATCATGTAGACCCGGATTTTGATATCCGGGTCTACGACTGGCTGTCGGTACCGAGGCGATTGCCGGAGGCAAACGGTGACTGTCTTGCGTGGAATCGCGCCACAAGCTCGTCTCGTGCAGTCAGGATGCGGGCGTGCAGCTCGGGATCGGTAGTGGCCAGGTCTGAATCGGCGAGTTCGTCCTCATCGAGTACCTCGAACCGACCATCTGGAGTCGCGACCAGATCGATGAAGAGGTCATGCCAGACGAGTACGCGCTCGTCACCGTCCGGCGCGAGGAAGGCCGGGTAGGTCACGTTGCCGTACCAGCCCTTGAGTTCGCCCGCCAGAGTGTAGACCGCGAAGGCGTCGTACGGGTGTATGGGGGAGAAGATCTCGTGGAGTGTGTCTCCGTTCTCGAAGACCACCAGCCCCTGATCGTGCTGTCCCATCGTCCAATGCGTCTCGCACACGACCCAGGGAACGGGCAAGCGCGAAGGCACGATCGTCGCGGGATAGCGGGCCCGTTCTTCGCCGCCGTGCTTCGCCGACCACTTCACGATGGTGACCTCGACGCCTGGCACCAACCGCGGCCAGCTCGCCAACGTCGTCTCGTCAATTCCCCATAGATCGGTGTCGGGCAGATCCTCGATCGTCAATCCGTCAACCTTCATCGAGCAACTTCTCGACGATGACGACATCGCGCCATTGGCCGTCCAGCTTGCCGTGCCTGACATACGTGCCGACCTCGCGGAAGCCGAGCGTCGCCATCAGTCGGAGGCTTCCGGTGTTCTCCGGGAAGATGCGGGATACCAGTTTCCAGAAGCCGGCGCCGTGGGCGGCGTCGAACAGCGCTTCCATCGCCACGCGGCCAATGCCATTCCCTCTGGCATTGGCCGCGACATAGACCGAAAACTCCGCGATGCCGGCGTAGCAGTCACGCGGACGATACGTCGAGGTTGAGGCGAAGCCGACGATCTCGCCATTGCGCTCAACGACGACGACGGGGTGGCTTCCATCGAACCACGCCTCGATGTCGGCCGCGCTGCGATGGCGGGTTTCGAACGTCGCGATGCGATCATCGATCCCCTGGTTGTAGATTGCCGCGATGGCGCCCGCGTCCGCCGGTGTGGCTGGGCGGGCAAGGATCGACGCGGTGGTGGCGGTGTCGGTCATTGGCGGATCAGTCCCAGCACTTCCGAGGTCTTCTCGCGGAGCAAATCCTCGGTCTCGGCTTCGACGTTCAGGCGTACCAGCGGCTGCGTGTTCGATGCACGCAGGTTGAACCACCAGTCGTCGAATCCGACCGTGAGTCCGTCCAGGTGATCGATGTCCGCTTCCTGATCGCGATAGAACCGTTCAACGCGCTTCACCGTGCCGCCAATGTCCACAATCTCGCTGTTGATCTCGCCTGATCGCACGCGGATATCGATCGGCTCGAGGATTTCCGAGAGCGGCTGGTCGGCGTCGGAGATCAGCTGAAGCACCGTCAGCATGGCGATGAGACCGGAATCGGCGTACCAGTTCTCGCGGAAATAGAAGTGTCCGGAGTGTTCGCCGCCGAAGATGGCGTCCTCCTCGCGCATCAGCGCCTTGATGTAGCTGTGCCCGACGCGGGAGCGTACCGCCCTGCCGCCGTTCTCCTCGATCAATTCGGGCACGGTGCGGGAGTTGATGAGGTTGTAGACGATGGTCGAGCCCGGATTGTGCTTGAGCAACTCCAGCGACACCATGGCGGTGGTCATGTCGCCACCGATGAAGTTGCCCTTCTCGTCGATCAGGAACATGCGGTCGGCATCGCCGTCGAACGCGACGCCGAGGTCGCATTGCTCGTTGAGCACGGTGCGCTTGAGATCGCGGACGTTCTCCGGCTCGATCGGGTTCGCCTCGTGGTTGGGGAAGGTGCCATCCAGCTCGAAATAGAGCGGCACGATCTCGCACGGCAGCCGGTCGAACACCGCCGGCACCAGCACGCCGCCCATACCGTTGCCGGCGTCGACGGCGATCTTCAGCGGCTTGATGCGGTCCGGATCGATCATGGACAGTGCGTGGTCGGCGTAGGCGTCGAGCACCTGCTTCTCGACGAGATCGCCACGCTTGCCT
>JAUIGA010000166.1 GCA_030430125.1 Chloroflexia bacterium
TGTCCAGGTCGGCGTAGACCGGGCGGCTCAGCACGCCAACGGCATCGATATCGGCACCGGTGACGCTCTGAGGATTGTTGTCATTGCACTCGATGTTCGCAGTGGCTAGATCCGTAATCCGCACATACTGGAGCTGGTCGAACTCACCGAAGCCGGCCCAGTCGATGTCGTACCCCTGCTCGCCGGGGTTCTCCGGGGCGACCTCACCGACATAGGTCCAGGTAGTACCATCCGCACTCACTTCCACCTGGTACGCTTCGCCAGCACCCGTTTCCCAAATGTAGATATCGGGACTGGCGTCGCCGCTACCGCCAAAGGGCGTGGACATCCGAACAACTATGACGCCATTATTGCCCAGAGACGCCACGCTGGTCGTTGAGGACCCAGTTTGCCAGTCGGGAGCTCCAAGTGCCCCGCTTGCGGTGCCATCCTGATTGTTGTCCTCGTTGGGGACTGCGCATTCCTCGCTGTAGAGATACGTTCCCGGCGTGAAGCTCACAACCTGGTCAGCGTAGCCCAACGCGGCCTGCGCTGCAGCCTCCTGCAGGGACAGCGGGCTCTGTGGCGCCAGCGTCGTCAGCAAGCCGGCGAACGCAATCAACAGCGCGATCAGCAATTGCATGCCGGCGCTGTTGAAGATCAATCCCTGATTGCGGGCCGGTCGCCCGCGCGTTGTCGTCATCGGTTCCCTCATCTCCACGTATCCCGACGCGCGCGACGCCATTCCGACGCCCGCGCGGTGCCTGTCGTCTTCGGTTTCCGCGCGCGGAACACCTCCTTCGCCTGGCGTAACCAGTGATGAGCGGCTCGAGGGACCGGAGCACGGCGGCCGACCTGTCCAGGAGGGTGTGGGGCGACAGGCCGCCCACCGGCGTCGACCCGGTCCCGCGAGCCACACCTGTCTTCATTCTCTGCAGGAGAAGCTGCCGGGTAAGTGGTGGGTCCGCCACTTTCAGATGGCGAATTTCGGTGGCGGCAGGGTGGCGGATCCGCCATCGCCCGATCGGCCCATGACCAATGGGGTGGTGGTGCGACGTGCCTGGCGGGACGATCGGCCCATGGCATGGGACGGTGCCGAATTGGGGGGTGTCGAATGCGTCGTAGGGGACGCCTTGACCGCGCGCCCGTGATCACCCATCGCGCTGGTTGCGCGGTCAAGGGCGTCCCGTTTCCAGCATCCGCGCACCCTGCACATGGATACGCAACGGCGGCAAGATCAAGCCCTGCCCAGCGTTGGTGTGGCCTTCGAATCGGGACGCCATTGCCGGCTGCGAGCCCCGGCGTGGCCGTCGATGGGTGCGCCGGCAAGGACGTCCCCTACACCCGATACGGCATCACGCGTCGGTCTCCGTCGTGGACGGTGATGGGGGCGCCAATCCACATTCGCCCCCACCCGTAGGGGATGGTCCTCTCCCCCGTTGGGGGAGAGTCAGAGAGGGGGGTGCTTGACCGCGCCCGCCAACGTCGTGGGATATCTCGTCGGCGCGGTCAATGCCGTCCCGCATCCCAAACCCGCGCAACCGGCAGGATGGAAAATCATCGGCGCGCGGTCAATGGCGTCCCGTTTACGCGCCCGCGCAACCGGCACGATGGGAGACCAACGCCGGCGCGGTCAATGGCGTCCCCTACACCGGATGGTGAAATCGCGGATAATGCCGAAACACACCCGCTTGCACGCTGTGAGGACGTTCGCAATGCGCGAGTACCCATCCCGCAAGAAATTGCGGTATCCCGGTCACGACTATCGCGCGCCGTGCATCGTGCACGTCACGATCTGCACGCATCACCACCAGCCGTTGTTCGGCACGGTGTCGATCGCAGGCATGCAGTTGAACGACGCCGGCCACCTCGTCGCAGCCTCGCTGCTGGCGCTGCAGTCCAAGGCTGACGGGATCGTCATCGACACCCACATGGTGATGCCCGATCACCTGCATGCGATCATCATGCTCGGGACCAATCCCGATGCGTCCACCCCGGCATCGATCCCGGAGATCGTGCACGCCTTCAAAAACCGGGTCATCAAGACGTGGCCAGGCGGCATCCGCCGCGGCATGTGGGAGCCGTACGATACGCGCCTGTGGCAGCGCTCGTATTACGACACGCTGATCCGCAACGACGTCCACCTGGAGAAGACGCGCCAGTACATCCTCGACAACCCCGGGCGATGGATCGAACGCATGGAATCTCAAGGCGGCGACCACCCGTAGGGGACGCCTTGACCGCGCAATCGGTCCGAAACACACCCAACGTCGGCGCGGTCAATGGCGTCCCACATCCAAAACCCGCGCAACCAGCCTGATGGGAGATCCCGTCCGCGCGGTCAATGCCGTCCCGCATCACAGCAGGTCGAGTTCCAGGGCGCGGGTCACGGCCGCGGTCCGGTTCGAGACCCCCAGCTTGCGCAGGATGTTGCCGACGTGCTTCCTGGCCGTCCGCTCGGTGATGTAGAGCCGGTCGGCGATCTCCCCGTTCGTGCACCCGGCGTGCAGCAGGCCCAACACCTCCAGCTCGCGCTCCGACAGCGGCGTTTCGAGCGCCAGGGACACAACGGGCGACGGCGCAGGGACACGTTCCCCCACCGGCGCATCGCCGGTCCCGCGGTCGCCATCGACACCAAGGACGCGATCCGCATACGCTGCCTCGTCACCGAGGAGCTCGTCCCGGAGCCGATCCAGCAGCGGATGCAGGTCATGCCCCGGTGTTCGCGATGACCGCACGAGCCCGCCCCGCCCCCCGTGCTCCAGCGCCAGCCGCAGCGAATCCAGCGCCGCCGTGTCGTCGTCCAGCTCGCGACACGCCACGGCGTGCCACACGCCGAGCGGCACCAGCTCCGCCCACCGCTTGCTCGCCCGTGCCTGCGCGATCAACGGGCGCAGCCGCGCCTCGGCCCGACCGGGCTCACCCGCCGCCAACTCCACCCGGGCCGCGACCAGGCGCGGATCGACATCGCCGAACACCCGCACCCACGGCTGGTCGACGATGGCCGCGTGGTCCACCCACACCCGCGCCAGGTCGATCTTGCCCGCGCGCAGCCACGCCAGCGCCTCCAGACCCTCCAGCCGGTACCGCAGCCGGTCACCGCCGTGCCGATCGTGCATCTCCCGCAGCCGGCGGCGCGTGGCGGCCGCCCGATCGACGTCCCCGAGCGCCTCGTACACCCGCGCCACCACCAGCCACGCATCGGTGTGCCACAGCTGCATTGGTGCCGATGCCACCTCCCGTTCCACCTGCATCGCCTGATTCACGGCCTCGTCGGGATCGTCCTCCTCCAACGCGATCGCCGCGAGCAGCTGCCGCATCCGACCCGCGTAGGGTCGAAACACAGTTGGAAGGCGCCTCAGCAGCTCGTGGCACAGGTCGCGCGCGACCCGCAGGTCGCCGCGCAACGCCAACTGGTTCGCCCGCTCCAGCTCGATCTGGAAGGTCCACCACCACTGCTCGGCCGGCAGGTGTTCCCGGCACCGCGCCGCCTCCCGGTACGCTTGCTCCACCGCCGCGTCGTTGCCCCGATGGAACTCGAACTGCAGCACCGCCGTCCACGCGTGCAGGCGGTCGACGGCGCGATCCTCCGGGTACAGGCGCAGCGCCTCGCAGGCGAGCTCCAGCGCGCGATCGGTTTCGCCATGCATGGCCGCCGTGACGGTGCGGCTGCTCGTGGCGTACCCCAGCTGTATCGGGTCGCCCGAGGCCTCCCACCTCGGCCCCACCACCGCGAACACCCGCTGCGCCTCCCGCATCTGTCCCGTGTACTGCAGCGCCGAGAGGTACCACCGCGCCAGTTGGGGATCGGCCAGCACCCGCGCCTCCGGCAGCTTGCCCAGCCAGTAGAGGCGGGACTGCGGGCGGCCGCTGTCCATCAATACGCCGCACACCGGCCGCAGGCACCGCTCCGCGATCTCCCAGTCCTCGGCCGCGACCGCCTGCTCGACCGCCGCCTCCAGCTGGCCCTGTGCCTCGTACCACCGCGCCGCGCGACGATGCCGTTCCATGCGGTCGGTTGCCGGCCACGTCCGGTCGGCGATGCGCGCCGCGCTCTCGGCGAACAGCGGGTGGTAGGACACGCCGGGCCCGGTCCGGGCCGGTCGCGCGAAGACGAGCCGGCTGCGCACCTCGTCGAGCAGTCTCGCGCTCGTCTCGATGCCGAGCACCGCGTTGCACAGCTCGGGCGTCAGCGCCGGCAAGATGGCGGTGCGCAGCACGAACGCCCCGACATCCTCCGGCAACGCGCCGAGCACCTCCGCGACGATGTAGTCGTCCAGCCACCGCTGCACCGGCCAGGCGTCGACGAGCGACTCGACCACGGCCGGATCGACCTGCTCCAGCGACAGGAGCGCCAGCCGGATGCCGGCGATCCACCCCTCCGTCCGTGCCGCCAGCGTGGCGACCTGTGCCGCCGTCAGCCGTCCCGGCGCCTGCTGGGCGACGATCGCGGCGGTCTCTTCCTGCGTGAAGCGGAGATCCGTCTCGGTCAGGTGACACAGGCGGCCCTCAAGCTGCAGCCGGCCGAGCGCCAGCGGCGGCATCGTGCGGCTGACCAGGACCACCCGGGCACCGTCGGGCAGGCGCAAGACAAGCCCGTCCATCGCATCATGGACATCCCGGTTCTCTATCAGGTGGTAGTCGTCGAAGACGAGGATCGGCGGCTGTCCGCGGTGCGCACGGGTATCAAGCGCCTCCACAATCGCGTCGATCGAGCCATCTGCGCGAATTGGCGCGTCGCAATCCGGGAAAGCGTCATCGACGGCGCTGGCCAGCAACGCGCGGAAGCGATCGGGGTTGTTGGCTTCCGGACCGAGCGCGACCCATGCCGTCTGGCGGCCAGTCGCGCGCGCCCACTGGGTCACGAGGGTCGACTTGCCATAGCCGGCCGGCGCCGTCACCAGCGTGACGGGAACCGGCCCCGCCTTGTCCAATAACGCGACAAGCCGCCGGCGAGCAATCTGGGTTTCCGTTCGCACGATCAACCGGCATTCTCCCGCTCCATTTCGAACCGGGCAGGCCAGACAGCCCTGCCGCACGCACTGTCGCATGCATCGCGTCGAGATCGTCTTCGGCACTCCTGGGAATGGGTCCGGCCTGCCCGAAAAGCCAGTCCCACATCAGTATATGTCAGGTTCCCCTCAAGAAAATGTCGAGTCCAGCCTCGCACGCATGTGCAGTGCAAAACTCCCAGGGCAGGCAACGGTCGAACCGGCGACCTTCGGCCCGGGGATCGTGGACAGGTGGTGCGATGACGGGTATCTCGAAAATCAGGCCGAAGAGGCCCGCCGATTGCGCCAGTTGGCGTATGCCGCCTCCCACTCCTCACGGGTGACATCGAACACCAGCGTGTCGTGAAAGGCACCATTGCGCTGCACATCGGCAGTGAGGCGACCCGCTGGCCGGTAGCCCTGCTTGATCAACGCGGCGGCGGAACGCGTGTTGCCGGCATAGACCATCGAGTGCAGCACGTGCAGGCCCAGATCGTGAAAGGCGTACTCCAACAGCAGGTGCTTCGCCTCGGTGCCGATGCCGCGGCCACGATCGTCCGCATGGAAGAGACCGGTACCGGTCTCCGCGGTACGGTTGATCCAGTCGATATCGCCGAGTCGCACCGTCC
This sequence comes from Chloroflexia bacterium, assembly GCA_030430125.1. Taxonomy (GTDB): domain Bacteria; phylum Chloroflexota; class Chloroflexia; order Thermomicrobiales; family UBA6265; genus JACCVC01. The sequence goes on from JAUIGA010000166.1 coordinate 5,600, forward strand.
CAACGCAGCGATCGTCATGCCGGAGGCAGATCGCCAGGACAATGTTGTCGGGTACTCCGGTCGCGCCATGCCGCCGGATCCACGCCTCGAACGCGATGACGCTGGTGGGCACGCGGCCGTCGTCCTGGAACTCCGGCTCTGTCTCGGTGTGACTGCTGGTGGCGATCGCGGCAGCATCGGCCACCTCGATCGGGCGCAGATAGACCCGCTCGCCGATCTTGATCGCGCTACGCATCTCGCGTCCCCCAGGTGCGGTCGACCAACTCCATCGTCACCAGGTCAACGCGCCCCGTCGGCCTGGCGATCGACGCACGCAAGCGCACCGCCTCGACCATTTCGAGCCCCGTTGCCGCATCGATGAGGATCGACTCGTCCGCCGGGATGTCGATCTGGGCGACCATCAGGTTGAGCTCGTCCATCATCCATGGCACCAGCAGGCGCAGGACCGCGGCGCGAAGGTCCTGAGCGCGCTCCCCGGACCGATCGGGTCCACCCGAGATAACCACGAGCTTGCCGACGCGGTTGTCCTGCCGCTCGACGGTCGCCCCGCCGACCACATCGCCGGTGGCGAGCTCGACGACGATCAGCCGGATGGTCGGGTTGCCGCCCCAGGGAATGGTCTCGTGTTCCGACAGGAGCTTCCCGGCGGTCGCGGGCGATATCGGGAACGCCCCCTCGTACCAGGCGATCGCATGCTCCGCGTCCTCCGGCACCGGGGCGCGCAGCCCATACCGGTCGTCGCGCAGGTAGGTGGCAACTGGCGGTGCTGTGGAATCATCGGCAGTGGTCATCTGGTCTCCCCGGCATGCGCTGGAAACGTGTCCGCAGTATGATCCCGGAAGCAATGATCGGCAACCGCCACGAGGGACAGCGCCATGGACCAGACATCACGAGCGACGTTGATCGCGCAATACCGGCAGGGCTACGACGCGGTCGTCGCGGCGCTGGAGGGCATCACGGAGACCGAGCTCGATGCACGCGAAGCGCCTGGCGAATGGTCGCCGCGCGAGATCGTGCATCATCTCGCGGACAGCGAGATGACATCGGCGATCCGGCTGCGGCGGCTCATCGTTGAGGACAATCCGGTGATCGTCGGGTATGACCAGGAGGAATTCGTGCGGCGGCTCTATTGTGACCGCCCGCTCGACCCGTCGCTGGCGGCGTTCAAGGGTGCCCGCGACGCGACCGCGGACATCCTCGACCGGATGACGGAAGACGAGTGGGCGAAATCCGGCACCCACAGCGAGAGCGGGTCGTATTCGGTCACCGACTGGCTGGAGATCTACGCCGTCCACGCCCACGACCACGCGGACCAAATCCGCCGTGCGCGGGCGACGGTCGCCTCGTAGCGAGACACCCCCGATGGAACCAGGGATCTTCGACCGCACCTTTCCCCGGCCCACCCTCGATGCCACACTCGATGCCGTTGCCGCGCATGGGGTGCGGCACATCCAGTTCCATATGGATACGGCCGGACTCGCCCCGATGCCGGTCAGTGTGCCCGATGCCATCGTGCACCACGTTCGGGCCGCCTGCCGCGCCCGCAACCTGCGCATCGCCGCCGTCGATGGAACCTGGAACATGATCCATCCGGCCCCCGCCGTTCGCGACGCTGGACTGGCGGGATTGCGTGCCATCGCCGGCACCTGCCGGGAGCTGGATGCGCCAATCGTCACCCTCTGCACCGGCACGCGCGACCCGGAGAGCATGTGGCGACGCCACGCGGACAACGATTCGCCCGAGGCCTGGCAG
>JAUIGA010000167.1 GCA_030430125.1 Chloroflexia bacterium
ACCGGGATGGTGACGGTGCTGGCGGTTGCGGCGCTCGAGCTCGATCCGGGCGACGCCAGGGCTCGGCGCATGGCCGCCGCACTCTGGAATCGGGATTCCGGTTCCTTCGCCATCGCCTGCATGATGACCTGCGCGATCCGGGCCGGTACCGGTTCGCGACCCGGCGGCGCGACTAGCGGCGGCACGTGCTGCTGGATGTGCGCCAGCATGGTCGCCATCGGATTTGGCCCGTCGAACGGCACCGCACCGGACACCATTTCATACAGCATCACGCCAACAGCATAGATGTCAGCGGCTGGCGTCGGTGCCAAACCCTTCGCCTGCTCAGGCGCCATGTAGGCTGCGGTACCGACTGTAGTTCCCGCGACCGTCAAAGCGGCATCCTGCTCCAGGTGCGCCACCCCGAAGTCCGTAACCTTGACCTCGCCGCGTGTGCCGATCAGGACGTTCTGTGGCTTGATGTCCCGGTGGACGATCCCGGCATCATGGATCGGCGCCAACCCGGAAAGCACCGCCGTGGCGATGTCTGTCGCCCGCTGCCAGCGAATCGAACCCTCGCGCTCCAGCATGCGCTTGAGGTCGATGCCATCGACGAACTGCATGACCAGGTAGTGAAGGTCGCCTTCCTGCCCAACATCGTAGACACTCACGACATTGGGATGGTTGATCGCGGCGGCTGCGCGCGCCTCGCGGTTGAACCGCATCGTGAACCCGGGATCGCGCTCGGTCTCCGGTCGCAGCAGCTTGATCGCCACCTGGCGGTCCAGACGCCGGTCGACCGCGGCGACTGTCACCGCCGCGGCACCAGCGCCGAGCTCGCGCCCGAGCGCGTACCGGCCAGCAAGCGTCTCCGGAACCCACGACCGTCTCCGGTTCGCGCCTGCACCAGCTCGTACGTCGTCCGTCATCGAAGGTCACTCAACTCCAGGTCGCCGGTTGTCCGGCTCTTGCGCGATCTCCATCCTGCGTCGATGCTGGGGGGCAATGGACATCCGGGAGGGATCACGTGTCAACCAGCCGGGGTATCGGACTTGATCGCGAGCGATGGCGCATCCTGGTCTGGATGTGCCTGCTGATCACCGCCAACCAGCTCGGTTTCGGGGCAATCGTACCAGTCGTCCCCCTCTTCGCAGAGCAGTTCGGCGTATCGCAGTCCGCCATTGGCCTGACCATCGCGGTGTTCGGGCTCGCGCGTTTCCTCGTCAGCGTTCCGGCGAGCCGTATCGCCGATCAGTATGGCCGTCGCAACGCGCTCGCCATTGGCGGGATAATCACCGTCGTGGGGACCGTGCTCTGCGCGGTCGCACCGAACTTCGGGTTCTTCCTCGCCGCCCGGTTCGTGGCCGGGGCCGGCGCATCCTTCGTGCTCACCGGCGGACAGATTGTCCTGGCCGACATCTCCAACAGCCAGAACCGTGGCCGTGTCATGGCCATCTATCAAGGAGTCTTCCTCGTCACGGTCGGCGCCGGCGCGTTTCCCGGCGGCTGGCTCGCCGAGAACGTCAGCCTGGAGGCTCCGTTCTGGGTCAGCGCGGCGCTCGCCAGCGTGGTAACCGTCCTGGCATGGTTCCTGGTGCCAGAGACTCGCCAGTACGCTCGCACCGCCATGGCGAAGGTCGTCGCCGGTCCCCGCTCGTCGCGATCCCAACTCGCGACCGTCATTGCCGCACCCGGATTCCTGCTGATCAGCCTGATCGGGTTCGTGACCGTCGCGGCGCGCACCGGCGCGCTGTTCAACGTCATCCCGCTCTTTGCCGAGGACGAAATCGGGCTCGGCGCGGACCAGATCGGCATCGGTCTCGGCATGGTCAGCATCATCGGCCTCATCTTCGTGTATCCATCCGGTCTCCTGGTGGACCGCTTCGGACGCAAGGCGATCATCGTCCCCAGCACGATCTTCTCGGCGGCGGCAATGTTGCTGTTCGGGCTCGCGACGTCGTTCGAGTTCTATCTGTTCGCATCGATCGTCTGGAGCACGGCGTCAGGCATCAGCGGCGCGACTCCGGCCGCATATGCCGCGGACATCGCACCACCCGGCATGACTGCCCCCGCGATGGGCCTGTTCCGCGCGATTTCCGACTCGGGCTACGTCGTCGGCCCCCTCGTGCTCGGCGCGATCGCCGACGCAACCTCGTCGGTCACCGCGCTGCGCGTCACCTCCGCCATGCTGCTCATCGCCGGGCTGCTGTTCGCCATACGCGCTCCCGAAAGCCTCAAGCGGGAGCCCCGGGACCAACCGGATCTCGGAGCTGCCGCGCTGCGCGAGACGTCGCCACCGGCAACGTGAACCGGAACGTCGACCCCTTGCCCAGCTCGCTGCTGACCGATATCTCACCCCGGTGTGTCTGGACGATGTGCTTGGCAATCGCCAGTCCAAGACCAGTGCCCTCGGAACGCCGCGCCTTGTCGGACTTGTAGAAGCGCTCGAACAATCGTTCGATCTCTTCCGACGAAATCCCCACACCCGTGTCTCGCACCTCGATAGCCATTTCCTCGCCTGCCTGGCCGGCGGCGATCGTGATCGTGCCGCCGGGAGGCGTGAACTTGATGGCGTTGTGCACCAGATTGAGCACGACCTGCTCGATGCGTCGCCGGTCCGCGAACACTGGAGGCAGCGCATCCGGCAGCTCGTATTCCAGCTGCAGATGCGCCCTGTCCACCTGCTCCCGCAGCCGCTCCCCGGCGGCGCGCAGCAGCTCCGCCGTTGCGTGTTCTTCGAACCGGAGCGGTGTCCGGCCCGCCTCCAGACGGGCAAGATCCATCAGGTCCTCGACGAGCGCGGTGAGCCGGTCCACTTCATGCACGATGCGGGACAGGAACTCGTCCGTGACGGCCGGGTCGTCGATCGCCCCGGCCTGCAGGGTTTCGACCAGCGCGCGAATTGAGGTGAGTGGCGTTCGCAGCTCGTGCGACACGTTGGCCACGAAGTCCCGCCGCACGCCCTCCAGCCGCCGCAGGTCGGTGATGTCGCGCAACACCACCAGTCCGAGTTGCTCGGCCTTGCCGGCAACGGTGGTTGCCGTCGACTGCAGCACCTGCCGGCTCAACCCGTGCTCCACGGCTTCCCGCTGCGTACGCTCGCCGCGCAGTGCCGACTGCAACTGCGCGTCCAGCTCGTGGTCCCGCGCCACCTGGATGAACGGCCGACCGATCGCCCGATCCTCCGGCGTCGCGAGCATGGCCGCGGCCGCGCGGTTCATGCGCAGGATTTCCGCATGGATATCCGTCAGCACCACCCCATCCTCGAGACCCGCGAGGACCGCCTCAAGCCGTGTATGCGCCTTGTCGAGATCGTCCAGCGACGTGCGCAACGCGTGCGTCATCATGTTGAACGACTGTCCCACCTCGTCGAACTCGATCGTGGGCGACGGCGAGATCTCGCCGCTCAGGTCACCGCGAGCGACCCGCTGGGCATGCTGGCGCAGCTCCTCCAGCGGCTCGGCCAGGCGGTAGCCAATCCAGGTTGCGATCGCTACCGCCATCGCCAGCGCCACTAGCGCGGCCACCAGCAAGTAGCGTTGCACCCGCATGACAACCGCGTCGACATCCGCGAGCGGCACGGCAATGCGCAGCACTCGATCCGACCCATCATCGAGCAGGACCGCGACGTAGAGGTAGCGGTCGTTGATCGAGGCGCTGCGCCGTTCTGCCTGCCCCAATCCGCCCGACCGCGCCTCGACCACCTCCTCGCGCGCACGGTGGTTCTCCATGGCCGAAACATCGGCGGCATGGGTATCTGCCAGCACCGTCCCGTCGGCATCGATCAGGGTCACACGCCGGTCTTCGGGCTCGGGCAGGTGTTCCACGATCCCGGTCAGGTCCACGTCCCCACCGGTCTGGCCGCCGGCGAGCTCGGCCACATCGACGATCGACGAGGCCTGCATGGCAAGCTCGTCGACAAGTCGATCGACATAGATATCCCGCGCGCGACTCCCGAGGAACAACGCGAGCGTGAACAGCACGGCAGCAATGAGGGCGACAAATGGCAGGATCAGGCGCAGGCGCAGCGAACCCGGCAGCATGCGCTCGTACCAGGGGTGATCCGGCTCAATATCGCCAGGCCTCGGCTCGAACACGTCAGGTGAAATCCTTCGAACCCACGATGGGAACCGGCACGAGGCGATATCCATGACCACGCACGGTCAAGATGCGTTTCGGACGCGCCGGGTCGTCTTCCAGCTTCTGTCGCAACCAGCCAATATGGACGTCGATGGTCCGGGTGCCGACAGGGAAGTCGTATCCCCAAACCTCTCGCAGCAGGGCATCCCGCGAAAGCACGATACCGGGGTGCCGCGCGAGGTACTCAAGCAACGCGAATTCCTTGGCGGTCAGCCGGACGGGATTGCCAGCGACAAAGGCCTCGTGCCGCGCAACGTCCACCGTGACGTCGCCGACCACCAGCGACCGTGTCGAAGGGCTGGGGCCTGCGTCGTTCACCGGTTCTGCTTCCCGGCTCATGCGCTGACGCCGCAACATGGCCCGCACGCGCGCGACGAGCTCCCGCATTGCGAATGGCTTGCTCAGGTAGTCGTCGGCGCCGATTTCCAGCCCAACCACGCGGTCTACCTCCTCGCCCCGGGCGGAGAGCAGGAGGATCGGCACGTTTGATTCGTTGCGAAGGGTGCGACAGACATCGAAGCCGTCACGCCCCGGCAGCATCACGTCCAGCACGATCAGATCGGGTTGTGTATCCCGCGCGACGGCGAGCGCCTCGTTGCCGTCGCCGGCAAACGTGACCTCGTGACCGTCGGCGCGCAGGTTGAATCCGACCATCTCGCGCACGGTCGCCTCGTCATCCACGATGAGGATGCGCGCAGGTGATGACAGGGGGTCGGCATACGCCGCCATGGAAGCTCCCGGGTCGATGGGCACCGGACCGACCAATGTCGTCCACGGTAACTATAGCGGCTTCACCTTGCCGTTGTGCACATCTGTGCAGCTATTTCAGGTGATCAGGATTGGCTCGGTCCATCCCAGGCGGGTGCCGATACGGCTCGGGACCGAACGTCGGGCTGCCGGGCGCGCTGGCTCGGCCACCAGTTCCACCTGCCAAGCAGCACAACGATCCCCGGCACCATGACGGTGCGAACCACAAACGTGTCCAGCAAAACGCCGATCGCCACAGCCAGTCCAAGCTGAAACAGATCCCGGAGTGGCAGAATCATCAGCGCGCTGAACGTTCCAGCCAGGATGATGCCAGCCGAGGTGATGACCCCTCCCGTTCGGGTCAAGGCGACGCGAACGCCTTCGCGGAAATCTCCATGAGACGTCTCCTCCCGGATTCGAGCCATCAAATAGATGCTGTAGTCGATACCCAGCGCCGCCGAGAAGACAAAGAGGTAGAGCGGAATCGCCGAACCGACGCCGTCGAAATCGAAGACCCAGGTGAAGAGTGCCGTCGACAGCCCGAGCGTGGCCGTGTACCCAAGGACGATCGTTGCCAGCAGGTAGACCGGTGCAACCACGGACCGAAGCAGTACCCCCAATACAACGCCGATGGTCAGCAGGACAAGTGGGATGATGACGCGAATGTCGGCATCGTTGGCGCGCTTGGTGTCGTAGTTCGTGGCAGTTTCACCACCAACCAGAACCTCACCAGAAAGTCCCGCTTCGTCTGCAGCCGCACGGGCGAATGTCCTGAATTCATCGATCAACTCGATTTGGTCGATCGCGTACGGGCTGTCCTCAAGAATCACATCGAATCGAACCACGCGATTGTCATCCGAAACAAAGTCCCGAGTGGCGGCGTAGACGCCAATGGCCTGCTCCAGTTCGCCGTCTGTATCAGGTACTCCACCCTGCGGCGGTGAAGCACCGCTGTCGATCGCATCTCGAATCTCGGCAGGCAGCGCATCTACCGCCGTGGCAACCTGCTCCACTCCCAAAGGCCCTTCCGTACCCAGAGGCGCGGTGACGGACTCGACAGCCGTCACGCCTTCGCGCGAAACCAGCGCCCGAGTCATGCTGTCGATAGGCGCCAACTCCTCGAGAGCCACCGAATCGTCGTCGAGGACCACGTAGACCTCGACCGGTGCGGACTCGCCCGCAGGGAACCCCTCTCGCAGGTACTCGAAGCCCTCGCGAGCCTCTGTGCCTTCCGGCAGCGAGGAAATGCTGTCGTAGGTGACCTGGTACCCAAGGAGGCCGAGCGACAGCACGGCGAACAGCAGGACCGAGCCGATGAGCGACGCCGCCGGCTTGCGCACGACCACGCTCGCTATGCGCTCCCAGATCCCACTCGAACCCGCCTGTGGATCAGTCTCATGGTCAGGATCGAATTCAGGCCGAGACGGCCAGAATGCGGCACGGCCCAACACCGTGAGGACGGCTGGGACCAGCGTCAGCCCGGCAACCAGCATCAGCCCTATTGCGACGGAGAGCAGCGGACCAAGCGCGGCTGTGGATCGCAAAGTCGCGAAAGTCAGAATCAAGGTCGCCAGGAGCACCGTGCCGGCCGACGAAGCCACAGCTCCACCAACCGATCGCATGGTCGCGCGCATCGCTTCGTGCTTGTCCTCGGTGCGTCGCAGCTCCTCACGAAAACGTGAGCCGATGAACAGGCAGTAGTCCGTACCCGCCCCAAACAGCAGGACCGTCATGATGCCCTGTGCCTGCCCATTGACAAGCAGACCGAATTGTTCCGACAGGTTTGCCGCAACCGCTCCGGTGAGGACAAACACCCAGCCAACAGTGAGGAGTGGCACGAATGCAATCACTGGCGAGCGATAGATCAGGATCAATAGCGTCAGTACGAGCACGGCGGTCACAAGGGTCAGGAACAGGTCGATCTGCTCGAAGACGGAAATGAGGTCGAGGATCAGTCCGCCTGGCCCGCTCACCGAGATGGAGAGTCCGTCGGGTGGGGAAGAAACTTCGGCACGGATCGCCCGGATGGCATCAAGATAGTCGTCGCTCGTCGTGTCGCCAGCAACGCCGATGACCATCGTCATTGTCGTGCCGTCTTCCGAAAGAAGTCCCTCCGCGGCTTGTGGGACGGTGTAGATCGAGACGATCGACGTCGCGTCGATGGCATCCGGGGCGTCACCCGACGCGGCCCATGCCCTCAGGTCGTCTGCGATTCGCTTGTCGGATTCCGTCAACCCATCCGGGTTGTGAAAGACGATGATTGCAGGGGTTGTGTCGCGAGGAAATCGCTCGTCGACCAGCTCCTGCACCTGGGTCGACTCGGCGCCATCGGGCAGGAAGTTGGCGGAGTCGTTGTCGGTCACCTCCGACAACATCGGCGACAGCGGAACGACAACGCCTGCAAGCACGATCCAGAGAAGGATGACGACCCACTTCCCGCGTGGATTGGACGAAATGTCTGTCAGTCGTCGCAGCATGGTGA
>JAUIGA010000168.1 GCA_030430125.1 Chloroflexia bacterium
GTGGCTGGCGCCGGAAGGTGACGCCGGCGCCGGGAAAACTCCAGCCCGTAGTGTACTGAACCGGCGCACACGGACACGACGCGTCGTTGTGGCACGCGTCGTGCCCGGTGACGCACAATAGAAGACTGGACATGTGCGAAACCGGTGATCGTCGTCGCGCCGGTCGAGGTGGCGGCCGTGGTTCCGGCCAGAGAAGGAGCATTGAGCAATGGCCTCGCAACGCAGTACCGGCGCGTTCGTGGCGGGGAGCGTGATCGGCGGGATCGTCGGCGCCGCCGTGGCGCTGTGGAAGACACCGAAATCGGGCGCCGAATGGCGTGCCGGTCTGCCCGGTGGGGGAGCCACGCCCGGCGACGACCAGCGCTTCGCCAATCCGGTGCTCGGGTTCGTCGAGAAGGCGGCCGCCCCCATCGTCGGTGTCGAGCTGGGCAAGCTCGCGAAGGACGATCCTGGGTCGCTGGCGGTCGCTCCGTTGCGCTCCTCGCCGGCCGATGCGAAACCACCTGCCGCCACAGATTTCCCGGCGCAGCACCCCGAAGAGGAGGCGACCCACGACGCCGTCGAGGGCAGCCACGCGCACGCGGCGTCGGCGGACGAGTTGACCGCACCGCTGCCGGAACGGGATGGCGGAAACCCAACCGGGTAACGCATCTCCGCGGACCGGTTCGGCATCCTGACTGATGCGCGAGGGTCATCCGGTACCATTGCCCAAACCCGAGACGCGCCGCGTCGAGAAAGGACATGCACAGATGCTCCGCAACGCCCGTACCGCCGTGAAATTCTTCGTCTACGGTGTCATCGCCGGTCTCCTTTTCGCGCCGCAGAGTGGGGCCGAGCTGCGCAAGCAGCTGTTCGGCATGCTCGGCGAGACCCTCAACGAGGTGACGAACTCGATCGGCAGCGCCGGCAATGACCAGACCGAGGCGTAGTCGCCGGAGCGACCCGGCATGGTGCCGCTGACCGACGACAACCGGGGGCGGCGGTCGGCACCTGTGGTCACCTGGGTGCTCATCGCCATCAATGTGCTGGTTTTCCTCTACGAGGTGATCCTCCCCGATGAGGACCTGGCACGGCTGTTCCATGACTACGGGGCGATTCCCCGGGACCTCGTGGACGGCGAAGGGTATCCGACCGTTCTCACCAGCATGTTCCTGCATGGAGGGTGGTTGCACCTGCTGGGGAACATGCTCTTCCTCTGGGTGTTCGGCGACAACGTCGAGGACGTGATGGGCCACGTCCGCTACCTGGTGTTCTATCTCCTCACCGGTGCCCTCGCGGTCGGTGCCCAGGTGCTGGCGAACCCGGATAGCGCCGTACCGACGATCGGCGCCAGCGGCGCTATCTCCGGGCTGCTGGCGGCCTACATCGTTTGCTTTCCCCACGGCCGGGTGCTGGCGGGGGTGGTGGTTGGGTTCCTCATCACCACCGTCATGCTGCCGGCGTGGGTGATGATCGGCTACTGGTTCGTGCTGCAGGTGATCCAGGGCGCGATGTCGCTGGGGATCGACCCCGATACCGGCGGCGTGGCCTGGTTCGCGCACATCGGTGGGTTCCTCGCTGGGCTGGCGCTGGTCTTCCCCTTCCGCCGGCGGGACCGGGTGCGGGACCAGCGCGCCGCCCGCCAACGTCCCGTTTCTCGGTCGCGCCGACGCCTGCGCTGGGACGGCCGGTGACTCCTTCTACAGCGTTTGCCGACGACCGGCACACCGCCCGGATCCTTGAGACCTCCGGCTGGAACAACTTCGAATCACGCTGTACTGGAATAGCTCTCGCATATGCACCGAATTGGATATCCCTTTGCTAGAATCGATGCAAGGGACAGATGATAGTGATTGGTGGAGTGGCCGAGGCACGGGTTCTCTGTACCGATCGGCCAGTGCGGGGTACAGCACATGGGTAACATGAACCACCGCCTGGATGAATGGGCAAAGGCGCTACTTGATCTAACCTACAGGAACCGATTGCTGAATCTTCCTCTGACTGCACCATCCGCGGCGCGCCAGCAGACCCTCAGATTTCAGAGCCCGGATGCAGCAGCGATCTACGGAATGCTCCTTGGTGAAGGAGCCATTGCCATTGAATCGCCACCGGATCCCGAGCCAGAGGATGTCTTGCAGCGGCACGGCTCAGAGATTGTGGGTGATTGGCCATATCAGTCCGAGGACAGTGATCCTCCAACGGCTGCCAAGAACACAATTGGATCTCGATCAGTGCTGACGCTTCAGCCAGCGACTGTTGCCAGTCGAATAGCCTTGCGACTCATGCGCAACAGCCGGACCACCTTGTCGGAACAAGGTATCAATTCGCTCTTCGCAACTTTCGGCGTACTCAAGTGGCGTGACAGCAAGACCGGTGAAGCGCGACGCGCACCGCTGCTGCTGGTTCCCGTTGAGCTGGATGAAGACACGCGAAACGAGCTATTCAGAATTCGTCGCTTCGACGAGAGTGTGGAATTCAACCTCACGCTTGCGGAGCGGATTCTTGGGGACTTCAAACTCTCCATCAGTCCGCCTGCGCCAGATGAAGGTGATGATTTTGACTACACGCGGGCCGTCAGCCACGTGCGTGACCAGATAGCCGGCCGGGAAGGCTGGGAGGTGGAGGAGGAGTCGCACCTTGGCCTTTTTCAGTTCCACAAGCTCCGTATGGTACGGGACCTCCGTGATCATAGTGATATAGCGGCAAATCATCCAGTCATTCAGGCCCTAGCAACCGAAGGTATGCAGATAGCGTCGACGGCAGTGTGGCCAACCGGGAACAAACTTGATCAACAGATCACGTCGTCGGAAACCTATTCGATCCTAGATGCAGACTCGAGTCAGATGGAGGTTGTTGAGGCAGCCAAACGTGGAGCTTCACTCGTGGTGCAGGGTCCGCCAGGGACTGGCAAGAGTCAGACAATCGCCAACATCATTGCCGAGTCGATTGCTCAGCGGAAGACGGTGCTGTTCGTGAGCGAAAAGGCGGCGGCGCTGGAGGTAGTCTACCGTCGTTTGGAGCAGGCGGGTCTGGGAGAATACTGTCTCCCACTTCACAGCCACAAGGCGAACAAGGCAGAAGTCATCAATGATCTCCATGCGTGCATGGACCGCCACATGGCGGGTGCAGGCCGATCACCAATGGCCCAGCGGGAGTTCGCGGAGCACGACTCCCTGCGCGACCAACTCAACGCCTACCCCATCGCATTGCACGATGTCGAACGGAAACCGCTCGAAAGCACCGTGTTTTCCGTTATTGACAGACTTGCCGGGCTCAGCGATGTGCCAGACGCTGTGGCGCTGCCTATCCCACCGGTTGGTGACCTCACCGAGGAAATGCTGGAATCCTGGTGCAGCGCTATATCCAGCGTGGCACGTGTTCACTCGGTGCTTCAGGAGGGTGAGGACCATGTATGGGCTGTTGTGGGGGATCGTTCCTTGTCCCTCACCGAACAGGATGACTTGCGAAGTGCGTTCACCAGGCTGAAGCAGACGCTGGAACAGCACATACGCACAGCGGACGAGTTATCGAACACCTTGGGGGTGACGCTGCCAGCGAGCTCTGCCGATGCCGGCCGGCTTGGTGCCTTGGCCGACCTTGTGCCGGAGCATTTGTCGGTGACACCAGTATGCCTGGCTCCCGATGTGGCCAATGAAACCATCCTGATGGTTCGAGAGGCACGGGAGCGACTAGGGCGGTTGCGGCAGGTTACCGATGACATGCTAACCCACTACACCGAGTCCGTATTCTCATTGCCGCACGACGAGTTGCTGGTCACGTATCGGCAGGGATTCTTGTCTCGAAAATTCTCATCTGTGCATCGGCAGCACCGAAAAACGGTCCTGGCTGCCGCAAAACCTGGAAGCGACTTGTCGGACCGATCGGAACGTGACGCACTCGAGCAGCTCAAACGCATTTCGCCTGAATTGAACTGGCTTGCCGAGCGGGCGAATATACTGTCTGCTCGGTTGGGCGTCTTCCTCGGTAAACCGTGGACAGTGGACGCACAACGTCTCGATTCACATCTGGCGGAACTCGAGCAATTGAGCCGACTGATGGATGCGTATCCGGATCGTCAAATTCCGGAAACACTGAAACATGTTTGGAGCAGTGGAGGCGTCGCGAAGCTCAAGAGCGATTCGGAGCAACTTCGGCGGCAAATGAACGAGCTCTCGAGCGCCGTCGATCAACTGGAGAAGATCCTGCCTGGGGATGGATGGCGCATCGTGGGACAGGTCTGGCAAGACGTGGCGCTGGCTGACCTCCAGCATTGGATCACGACCCGACTGGCTTCATTCCACGACCTGGGCGCGTGGATGCAGGCGCAGAGCGCGCTGGCTGAGGTAAAAGCTCTGGGCCTTGAATCGACCTACTCACACCTATGGGAGGAGTATCCCGAACCGGATCATTGGGTCGATATCCTTTCCAAACGTGTACTGTCACGCTGGACTGTCGAGCAGATGGATGCGGACAGTGTGCTCGGCACGTTCAAACGACAAGAGCACGAACAAGCTGTCGCGAGGTTTCGTGAGCTCGACCGTCGCGTCATCGAGTCGGGCACCCAGCGAATTCATGATCAACTGAAGCACGACTTCGGGTATGCAGACAGCGGAGAGCCACAGGTACTCCAACGGGAGTTCAACAAGAAGCGACGGAAGCTACCTCCGAGGCTGCTGTTTCAGCGGATCCCAAACTTGCTGCAGGAGTTGAAGCCATGTCTCATGATGAGTCCTCTGTCGGTTGCCCATTTCCTGCCAGCGGACAGATTCGCGTTCGATCTGGTGATTTTTGATGAGGCGTCGCAAGTGCGGCCGCACGACGCCATTGGTGCGATCATGCGCGGCAAACAACATGTAGTGGCTGGAGACAGGAGTCAGCTGCCGCCGACATCGTTCTTCGATCGTACAAGCAGCGCCGATGATACCGAGGAAGACGTAGAAGAAAATCTCAAGGACATGGAGAGCGTGCTGGACGCGCTCGAACCGAAGGGATTTCGGTCGTTGCCGCTGCTGTGGCATTACCGGAGCCGCCATGAGGAGCTGATCGCGTTCTCCAATCATTTCATTTACGACGACACGCTACGGACCTTCCCAACCCCGATACATGGTCGAACACCTGACGCGGGGGTGCACTTTCGGTATGTCGAGAACGGGCGAATGACCCGCGAGCCGGACGAGCAGACAAACAGGAAACAAAAGCACAACCGGGAGGAGGTGAAGGCGGTAGTAAATCTCGTCATAGAGCATGTGCGGGCATGTCCGGATCGCACGCTGGGCGTGGTGGCGCTGAACACTTGGCACGCCGACGCAATCCACGATGCAATCCACGATGCGAAGCTTCTCGACCGGCAACTGGACGAATGGATAGAACGAGACGGAGAGGAGCCGTTCTTTATCAAAAACCTCGAAGAGGTTCAGGGTGATGAGCGTGACGTTATGATCGTCAGCATTGGTTTCGCCAAGGAGGGTGATGGAGAGGCCGCGAAACTCAACCACAACTTTGGGCCGATCAATCAAGAGGTTGGTCGACGCCGGATCAATGTGTTGATCACGCGTGCCAAGCATAAGATCATTCTGGTGTCTTCGATTCGGGATGAAGATATACGAGACTCGATCAGCCATACGGGCGGGTTGTGGCTGTTGAAACACTATCTGACATACGCCGAAAAAGGCCCTGATGTGCTTGAACAACGTGTTGGTTTCGCCGAAGGAGAACCAGAGAGCGTTTTCGAGGAAGATGTGGCAAATGCGATACGCAAGCTGGGGTATGACGTTCGACTGCAGGTTGGAGTATCGAAGTACCGTATTGACATCGGCGTGGTCAATCCCAATGACCCGATGCGTTTCCTCATGGGGGTTGAGTGCGATGGCGCGACCTATCATTCCTCCAAGGTGGCACGCGATCGCGACAGGCTGAGACAGGAGGTTCTTGAGCAGCAGGGTTGGCGCATCCATCGAATCTGGTCGACGGAATGGTTTAACAACCGCGACGGTGAAGTGGCTCGCCTTGCCCGGACGATTGATGAGGCAATTGCAGCGAATCGTGTCCCCACGAGCGGGGACGCTCCGATTGAAGATGTTCCCTCAAGCGTAGCGCAGATACAGGCTCCACCCTCCGCGAAGAGGATAACGGCGCAGCTTTCTTCGTCGGCCCCTTCACCTCGGGAGCCGATCGACCTGCGCGTGTTGCCCGACTCAAGGGCTGCACCATATCATGTTGCGAACCTCAGCAAAGGATCGATCGTTTCGGAGCTTAACCGGACGCCACGGAGCTTCATTGAAAGCCTGATCCTTCAATGTGTGGAGGTTGAGGGGCCGATTCACTTTGACCTACTTGTAAGGCGTATTGCGTCGGTATGGGGTTATGAGCGAGCAGGCTCAAGAATTCGCAGTCATATTGAGGCCGCGTTGAACCATCTCATTCGGACAAGTGGCGAGGTCAAACGTTCTGGGGCGTTCCTGTCCCTTGCGAACCAGGTGGTCTCTACGGCACGGGGCACCGACCCTGATGGATACCTGCGCAAGATTGATTGGATCCCTTCGGAGGAATTACAGGTAGCCTTCGATGCTGTCTTGCGCCGTGCCTTGTCTCTTGATCATGACGAGATGATTACTGAGACTGCACGGTACCTCGGCTACAACCGTACCGGCAGGGCGATCAAGACACGGCTTGAAGAGGAACTCAGGCAAGCCGTAGCCGGCGGCTTGCTGGAGGTTGTCAACGGGCGATACCAATTGATATCGGCTTCGCCTCGCCAACTGACTCACAGGGATGGGAATTGAGCCTTGTCGAGATGGTAAGAAGGACCGCCAATCGACGGACGCATAGAATCACGTCCCTTGTCATGGATTTTCGGCACCAGCACCAAGCCTCCGGCTCCGCTATGCTGAAGGCACATCGACCCGCGCGCAGGAGGCTCCCATGTCCCCCATCTTCCGTCTCGTCGTCGATCAGGACCAGCTCACCGACGCCATGTTCGACTTCGTCACCGATCCCCATCCCAGCCGCAACGACCGGCCCATCGTCGAGGAGCTCAGCGACATCAACCCCGACCTCGTCGACCTGATGGAGATGATGGTGATCGACGGTACGGAGGAGCGCGACGACGTCGCCCGCTTCGTCGACTTCGTCTTCGGCGCGCACGGTCACGGCCCGATCAAGCAGGAAGCGTGATGCCCGGCACCTCCCCGGCGGATCGGCTCGCCAGTATCCACAAGCTCTATGGCGAGATTTGGGCCACGAGCGATCCGGCGTTCGACACGGAGATCGCGCGTCCCCGGCACCCGCGCTCGCCGGAGCTGCTGTTCGAATACGCCGCTGGTTGCGGACTGGACTCGACCTCCCGCGTGCTCGACATCGGCTCGCG
>JAUIGA010000169.1 GCA_030430125.1 Chloroflexia bacterium
ATTGAAAGGGCGGTCGTTGAACCATGTGTCGTCGAGCGAGCCGGGGATCACCAGGTAGCCCGGTGCATCGACGCTGTCTTCAGGTTGCGCCTCGCCGGGGTAGGTCACCTGCAGGAACTGGAGCACCCAGGTTCCTGCATCGTCCGACGAGCTTGATATCCACACGTCGAGGGCGCCACCGAAGGGCTCGCCGAGAATGTTGGCGGTGGTCCGGGTTTCGCCGGTGGTTGTGTCGACGATGATCCAGTCCGTCCGGGAATCGTCCGCCGGGCGCATAACATAGCGTCCGTTGCTCGGTGATTCCAGCCAGAATAGTTCCTCGGCTCGGGGCTTCACGGCCGGGAAGTCCCACGTTTCGCCGTCGACGATGCGAATGACAGTAGCGGAGTTGTCGTCGTGTGTCGCGATCGCGATACCCGAGCCGGGATAGATGAAGCTGTTTGGCGGGAGGTTGCGTGTTTCGCCTCCGGGCAGCGGCACGGTCACGCCGTCGTCGCTTTCAAGAATCGCTTCGCCGCCGATCGGCGCCAGATTGGCGCTCTCAATCTCACTTTGTGCGATCGGCAAATACCCCGGCGACGCGCAGGAGAGAGTTCCCTCCGGCGTCGCGGCGGGCGAGGCGGCGATACCGGGTATGTGGGCGGGGTCGTCCGCCCTGCCGGGGAACCCGTTCTGGTTGATGAAGAGCCCGCCGATCATCGCCAGCAGCAGTCCGGCCACCACCGCAGTCGCCAGCCAGCTCGTCCAGCCGAACCTGTGCTGGTCACGCGTGGGAGCGACGACCTCCCACGACGATCCGTTTGGGGAGGCGACGGGCAGCGTCTGGTTCATGGCGTGGCTCACGGTTCCGTTCCTTTCCGTTCGCGTAGAGAATCCGCTGCCTGCCATCCCGATCTGGCGGCGGTAGGCGATCGCGACGGCGGCGACATCCCCGATTGCGTCCGGTGCAGATGGCGGGGCGA
This sequence comes from Chloroflexia bacterium, assembly GCA_030430125.1. Classification (GTDB taxonomy): domain Bacteria; phylum Chloroflexota; class Chloroflexia; order Thermomicrobiales; family UBA6265; genus JACCVC01. The sequence continues at coordinate 963 of JAUIGA010000169.1, forward strand.
GTCGCCCCGGCTCGTTGAGCGCGTCGAGCCAGCGGTCGAACAGCTCCTCGGGGGTGGTGGTGCGGTCAGGCATGATCCGGCTCCGTTGTGAGTGCGGAAGTGGCGGCGGGATCGGATTCGAGCAGCGTTCGCAATCGCGCATAGGCGCGGTACTGCGCGGCGCGGACCGCTCCGTGCGACATGTCGAGCAGGTCGGCGATCTCGGCGCCGTTCCAGCCCTGCAGCCGCAGCAGGACGATCCGTTGCTGTGTCGTATTGAGTCGCCGCAGGGCATCGAGCAGGCGCTCACGCTCGTCGGGCATCACCGCGGCGGTGGCGGGGTCCGGTGACGCTCCGGTCAGGTGATGGCGGTAGGTATCGGCGTCGAGGATCGTCAGTCGTTGAACGGCGCGGGCTTGATCGATGACCGCGTTGCGGGCGATCGCCAGCAGCCACCCTTCGAAGGCCTTGTCGGACGGCTGGCCGCGATGCTCGAACGACGGCAGTGCCGCGAGCGCGCGGGTGAATACGGTGCTGGTGATGTCGGCGGCGAGGTCGGGGTCGCGCAGCCGTTGCAGGGCATAGGCGTGGATGCGTCCGGAAAACCTGGCGTAGAGAGCGGCGAAGGCATCCCGGTCCTGGGTGTTCGCCAGCGTCGCGCTTCGGTCGTCGTGGTTGGGTGTGGATTGGCGGGATTTGCGCCGTCGGAACATCCCGGGCCTTTCCTGCTGCAGTTGGTGTCATGACTATTCTGCAACAGGAACGTGCCTGACCCAAAAGCGTTACGGGTTGGGGCTGGCATCGTCGGGCGGAGGGGGCATCAGCGCTGGCAAGAGACGATGTCCCCCACCTCAACGTCACCCCGAGCTTGTCGAGGGGTCCTCCCCACTGACTCCCCTCCATTGGAGGGGAGAACCCTCCCCGCGCGAAGCGCATGGCACCGCAGGTGCCGCATCAACCACCATGCCGGAAACTGCATCTTGATGGTCATCGCGCTGCCCTTCGCGCGGGGACCCTTCGTGTCGGGCTTTCAGCCCTCGCTCAGGGTGACGGGTTTCCGTTGGTGTCCTGTCCCGCTACTCGCCCCGCTCGTCCCACCAGCTCAGGCGAGTTCGTACGCTCGGTGCCGTCTTGCAGGCGGGTCCATTGGCGCGGGGCTCTCTCCGACTACCTCTGTCAGCGCACGTAGCTGGCGCCGTTGACGTCGATCGTGGTTCCGGTGGCGTGGCGAGCCAGCCCCGAGGCGAGGAACACGATCACGTTGGCGACGTCCTGCGGCAGCGCGACCTCGCCGAGCCCCGTGTCCGCCGCGGCGACCTCCACCCCGACCGTCTCCGCGAAGGTGGCATTGAATGGCGTGTCGACATAGCCCGGCGCGATCGCGAATGCGGTGACTCCCTTCCGGCCATGCTGCCGGGCGATGCTCCGCGTCATCGCGACGATGCCCGCCTTGGCGGCGGCGTAGTGCCAGTAGTCCGGATCCTCGCCGCGGAACGCCGCGCGGCTGGCGAGGTTGACAATGATGCCTCCACCCTCCTGCCTGGCGAAGGCCGTCACCGCCGCGCGGCAGAGCACCGCCGGGGCGATCAGGTTGACCGCCAGGGATCGATCCCAGACGGCCAGCCACGCATCGAGCGGGTCGTCCAGCGGCGCGGGCGGGTAGATGCCGGCGTTGTTGACGAGCACGTCCACCCGGCCAAAGGCGGCGACCGCACGATGCCAAAGCGCCTCCACCGAAGCCGCGTCGCCAAGGTCGGCGGAGAGACCTGTCGCGCGGTCGCCCAGCTCCGCGGCTAGGGGTGTGGTGGCGTCGTCGTCGCGGTCGTGGAGGACGACGCTGCCGCCGGCGCGGACGACGGTGCGGGCGGTGGCGGAGCCGATGGCCCCGGCCGCGCCGGTGACGAGGACGACGCGGTTGTCGAGGTCGATCATGGGTGTCTCCCGAGCTTGCGGTCAAATCGTGCCGGCAACGGAGGCCAGGCGGCGCGTCAGCCCGCGTCGTCGAAGACGATCACGCAGCGTGCGACCTCGCCGCGCTTGAGAGCCTCGTAGGCGTCGTTGACCTGGTCCAGCCGGATGCGGGCCGAAACGAGGTCGTCGAGATTGAGGCGACCGCGCAGGTAGGCGTCGATGTAGGCGGGGATGTCGGTCCGGAAGCGATTCGAGCCCATGTTCGAGCCCTGCACCCGCTTCTCGGAGAAGATCAGGTCCTCCGCGGGGAAGGCGACGGATTCTCCCTGCGGGATCATGCCGATCAGGATGACGGAGCCGCCGCGGGCGAGCATCGCGTACCCTTGCTCCGCGGCCAGCTTGAGCCCGATCGCCTCGAACGCGTAGTCGACTCCGCCCGGCACCAGCGCCCGGACAGTCTCCACTGGATCCTCCTCGGAAACATCGACGATGTCGGTGGCGCCGAACCGTTGCGCGAGGTCGAGCTTCCATGCGAGCTTGTCGATGGCGACGATGCGGCTGGCTCCGGCGATGGACGCACCCTGGATCGCGTTGAGGCCGATCCCGCCGCATCCCAGCACGGCGACCGTGCTGCCGGGCGGCACCTCGGCGGTGTGGGTCACCGCGCCGACGCCGGTGGTGACGGCGCAGCCGATCAGGGCGGCGCGGTCGAGCGGCATGTCCTTCCGGATCGGGACCACGCCGTGCTCGTGCACCAGGATCATCTCGGCGAACCCGCCGACGCGCGCCATGGCGTTGACTTTCGTGCCGTTGTACGAGAGCCGGGGCACATCGTTGGGGTCGCGCTCGATGCCTTCGCGCAGGCAGAGCGCGGGTCGGCCGCTGAGGCAGAACCGGCACGAGCCGCAGAATTGGGAGAGGCAGGAGACGACGTGGTCGCCGGGTTGGATCCCGATGACCGCGTCACCGACCTCCTCGACGATTCCGGCCGCCTCGTGCCCGAGGAGGAGCGGCAGATCCGGCTGGTACTTGCCCTCCATGAAGTGCAGGTCGCTGTGGCAAAGCCCCGAGGCTACCGTGCGGATGAGCACCTCATGGGCGCGAGGTTGATCGATATCGACATCCACGATCTCGAGCGTGCCGGGCACCTCGAACTGTACCGCCGCTTTCATCGTTGACCTCCCCTGCTGGTGACAGGCTCGATGTGTGAGCGTTCTGGCGACCATTATCACCAACGGATCGGGGACGCGAAAGGCGGCGGCCTCCGTCGCCGCCAGAGGTGGCAGTCCAGGGCGACAACAGCGCTCTTAGGATCGTCTCAATGTCGATTGTGAGGATGGTGAGGTCGGCCTCTGGGGCCGCTGGACGTTGGCGTCCAAAGCGTAACTACACGGAGTCATCATGCCTTCCACGACACGACGACAGAAATACACGCGCCGCGCACTGATCGGTGCCGGTACCCTGGTTGGTGGCTGCGCCGTCGTCAGCGGTGGCGGCTACCTCCTCTTTAGCAACGCCACCGAGCCACGCAGCACCGTCGGCGAGGTCGAATTCGACACCCAACTCGCCATCCCTCCCCTGCTCGATCCCGAGCCGGACGGCGACGGACGCAAGGTCTACGACCTAACGTTGGAGGCGGGTGAAGCGGAGATTCAGGCTGGCGCCACCACTGGCACCTGGGGCGTGAACGGGCCGTTCCTTGGTCCGACGCTTCGCGCTCGGCGCGGCGACACGGTCGCGTTCACGATCCAGAACGACCTGCCGGAAGACACCACGCTGCACTGGCACGGCATGCACCTGCCGGCGGCGATGGATGGCGGACCGCATCAAACGATCCGCGCCGGCGATGCCTGGCACCCCGAGTGGGAGATCGCCCAACCCGCCAGTACGTTGTGGTACCACCCGCATCCGCACGGCAAGACCGCAGAGCATGTCTACAAGGGCATCGCCGGGTTGTTCATCATCGATGACGACGAGAGCGACGCGCTCGACCTGCCGCACGAGTACGGTGTCGACGATATCCCGCTCATCGTCCAGGACAAGAACTTCGACGACGACGGCCAGCTTGAGTTCGATACCGGAGGATTCTTTAGCGACTTCGGTGGGTCGTCGAACTTCGGCATCTTCGGCGGCACCATCCTCGCCAACGGCACGGAAGGGGCGTTCTTCGAGCCGTCCCGGACGCTGACCCGCTTCCGCATTTTGAACGGCTCCAACACGCGCTTCTACAACTTCGGCTTTTCGGACAACCGGCCCTTCCGGCTGGTCGCGACCGACAACGGTCTTGTCCCTGGTGACCCGGTTGAGTTGACACGCATCCAGCTCGGACCCGCCGAGCGCGCAGAGATCGTCGTCGCCTTCGAACCGGAGGACGATGTGGTGCTGCGCAGCTACGAGCAGGATTTGGGTGGCGGCGAGGCGCAACTGCACGCGCGGGACGAGTTCGATATCCTCAACATTCGCGTGCCGGGTGACCTGGAAGATTCCCCCACGCTGCCGGATGTGCTGACGTCGCAGGTCGGCGCACCGGATGTGCCGGATGGCGCATCGGAGCGTGACTTTGTGCTGATGGGGCACAACCGAATCAACGACCAGAAGATGGATATGGCCCGGATCGACGAGGTGGTGCCGGCGAACGCGCTGGAGATATGGAATATCTCGAGCAACTCGAATCCCCACACGTTTCACATCCACGGATGCACCTTCCACGTGCTGGAGATCGAGGGCGACGCGCCGCCGCCCGAGCTGCGCGGCCCGAAGGACACCGTCTTCGTGAACGACGGCCACGCCGTTCGTCTCGCGGTGCAGTTCCGGGACTACGTAGATGCCGAATTGCCGTACATGTACCACTGCCACCTGCTGCGGCACGAGGACAACGGCATGATGGGGCAGTTCGTGGTGGTCGAGCCGGGTACGGAGTCGTCCGTGGATCGGAACCTCGATACGTCACACAGCCATTGATTTCGAAAGCCAGCCTGGTTCCGCGCCAACGTGACGCCTCGATGCGCGATACTCTACCCACGGGTTCAGCGACCAACCAATTGCGTGCGGAAAGTTCGCACGAATCTTCGGGGGAGCGACATGGCGCGATTCAGGCGAAGCTGGGAGCTGTTCAAGGCGAGCTGGGCGATGCTGCGGGAGGATCGCTCGCTGCTGATCTACCCGATCGTTGCGGGAATCGGGGTGATGGTGCTGGTCGCCTTGATCGGCGGCCCGCTGCTGTTGACCGGTGTTTTCGATGACACCGGTGACGATATCACCATCGCGCAAGTCGTAGCCTTGTTCGCCATCTATCTCGTCACCTACAGCGTCATCACCTTCTGCAACGCAGCCATGGTATCGGTGGTGATGCGGCGAATGTCGGGCATGCCCGATGGCCCGTCCGGATGGTCGTTCGCGGTTTCACGCTTCGGCTCGATCGTCGGATACGCCGCCATCGCCGCGACCGTCGGCGTGCTGCTCAACCTGCTCTCACGCCGGTCGGACGGGGCCAGCCAGGTCGTTGGCGCGATTGGCGGTGCTGCGTGGTCGATCGCGACCTTCCTGGTCGTGCCGGTCCTGGTGGTCGAGAAGATCGGACCGGTCGAGGCGCTCAAGCGTAGCGCGGGCCTGCTGAAGCGGACATGGGGCGAACAGATCATCGGGAATATCGGGCTCGGCCTCGTTTCCGGACTCATGGTCATGGGGGCGGTCCTGGTCGGCATCAGTCTGGTCCTGCTGGCGGCGGCGACCGGCAGCGATGCGCTGGTCGGATTCGCGATCATTGTCGCGGTCCTGATCGTCGGGCTGGTCATCGCGGTTTCGTCGGCGCTCGACACCATCTACCGGTCGGCGGTGTATCGGTACGCCACGAATCAGCCGATTGACGACTACGACGCGGCGGAGTCGATTCCGGCCGCATTTCGCGTGAAGGCGTAGGACGGGCCGTCCCTGCGCGGAACCGGACCCGGCCGAGGACTGCGAGAATGCCGGCACATTCCGACGTTCCGGGGCCATCGACGCTGGCGCTGTAACACCAGGGCAGGTATCTCCGTTCTCCAGACATGACACCGATGGGGATGCTGGGCAGGTTGCGATGACCGCAAACAGGCGCATACCACCGCGAGGTGAGCCGTCCGACCTTGCGCTGGTGGAGGCTGCTCGGCTGGACCGGGATGCCTTCGCGGGTCTGTACGAGCGGCACGTGGATCGCGTGTTTCGGTTTGCCGTGGGACGCCTGCGCGATGCCGATCTGGCCGCCGATGCAACGGCGATCGCCTTTTCGCGGGCGTATGCGTCGCTCGATCGGTTCACCCCCGGCAACGACGCCTCGTTCGGGCGCTGGCTCATGACCATCGCGCGCAACGTGGTGGTCGACTCGGTGCGCGAGCGAAGTGGTGTCGTGCCGCTCGGTCCCGATGCGCTGGCGCAGGTCCGGGCCGCATCTGGCGCGGATCCGGCCCAG
>JAUIGA010000170.1 GCA_030430125.1 Chloroflexia bacterium
GGCGGCATCGCGCGCATCGGTGCCGAGCCGACCCGGATTTGTCCCTGAGGCATGGTAGCACCGCCGCCGTGCTTGTCGAGTCCTCGAAATACACGGCGACGCACTGGATACACTTCGTGATTCCGCCTCGGATCGCGGCTCTCAGGAAATCCCCAGAATCCCTCCAGCTAGACTGCAGCCGGCATTGCGACACTCGAAATCACCGGGAACTGCCCGGGACCTCGCGCACCACGCGACCCACTGGAGGGAATCTGTGGAAGACGACATGACGAGACGATCCATGCGTCATCGAGTATCGGCGATCTTCGTCGGGATTGCCGTGGCTGGCAGTCTTGCCGCGTCCCTGGTGACCGGCAATGCCCAGGAAGCCACCGCCGATGCCACCCAGGCTGGCGTTGTCGGCGATGCGGTCGACGTATCGCAATGCACCGACGCCGCACCCGCGGATGCCGCCGCGGTCTACACCATCGCCGCGGACGGTACGTCTACGGCACGCTATCGCGCGCAGGAAGAGCTCCAGGGTCTTGGGGACACCGAAGCGGTGGGAGAGACCCAGGCGATCGTCGGCACGCTCTACCTCGACGAGTCGGGGACGCCACTTGCATGCTCGCGCATCGACGTCGATCTACGCACACTGCAGAGCGACGAGGCTCGACGGGACAATTACCTCTACGACAACACCCTCGAGACAGGTACGTATCCCCTCGCGACATTCGTCGCCACCGACGTTGTCGACCTGGGCGCCGGGCTGGCGGATGGCGAAGAGACGGTGTTTCACCTTCGCGGCAACCTGACCATCCATGGGGAAACCCGCCAGGTGGTATGGGAGATCACCGCGATTCGCGATGGCGACCAGATCAACGGTACCGGAACCACCAACTTCGACATGCCCGATTTCGGCATCGAGCCACCGACGGTCGGACCCGTGGTTTCGCTCGATGAGAATGTGGCGCTCGAGATCGACGTCACCGCAACCCTGGCGCCATAAGGGCCGCATGGGCGGGGCGACTCGATCGGCGGGCGCCAGCCAGCCAACCGTCGAGCCGTGCCGCCCACCGGAGCTCACCATGAAGCTGAGGAAGCACCCCGTCCTGCTGGCGATCGTGTCCACCTTTGTCCTGGTCATCGTGGTCGCGGGCATCTACGGCACCTGGCTCGCGGGCAGTGCCGGCATGTTGCCGTGGCAACCCGAGCCAACCCGGATCGCCGTCACGCCGTTTGCAGACATCCCCGGATTCTCGGAACCGGCGGCGACGCCGACCGCGATCGCCCAAACGGACTGACCGCTACCGTCGCAACGTCCGCACACCGGAGGAGGAGACATTGTGTACGCCGCTTGCCAGCCTGTCGATACCGATCACAGCGCGATGACACCCGAAGATGTGCATCCCCTGGACGCTGTCCCGGTACTGAACATGCGGGGTTCGGTCGTTGCCCTCGGGCCGCTCCGTGACGATCTCCTGCCAACCTACGAACATTGGCTGGGTGATCCGAGCCAGCTTGCGGTGATCGACCGCCGATATCGTCCGTCTCGGCCCGACTGGATTCACGGCTGGTACCGCAAGGTGTCGCAATCACGGCCGGATGCGCAGGTGTACACCGTATGGTCTACCCGGGACATGGCGCCGATTGGGATTGCCGCGCTGCAGGAGATCAACGACCGGTCCCGTACCGCGGAGCTGGGTATTGTTATTGGCAACCCGGCATGCCGCGACGCGATTCACCTGAATGAGACACACTGGCTCTTGCTGCGGATCGCGTTCGACATTCTCTCACTCGAGAATGTCATGACGCGCGTCGCCCAGAACGACGTCCTGGCACGCACCACCTGCGAACGGTTGGGGTTCAACGTCATCGGGGTCCGGCGCGCCGCCGAACAGGAGGGTGGCCGCCGGCGTGATACGGTGTTGATGGACTACACGTCGGCCGACTACGCGCAACGACTCGAACCAGGAGCCGGGACTTGAGCGCCCACAATGCCGAATCCGTAACGTCCTCCACCGGCGCGCGCGTGCTCGTCGTCGAGGACGAGGACCCGATCCGCGACCTGATCGTGACCGCGCTGCGGTTCACAGGTTTCGAGGTACAAGATTCGGCGTCCGGGCTCGATGCCCTTCGCCGGCTCGGGCAGGACAATATCGACCTGGCGATTCTCGATGTCAACCTTCCCGACATGGATGGATTCACCATTTGCCGGAAAGCACGTGCCGAGGGGATCGTCACACCGGTGATCTTCCTGACGGCCCGGGATGCCCCCGCGGACCTGCGCGCAGGCTTCACCGGTGGCGGCGACGACTACCTCACCAAGCCGTTCAGCCTGGATGAGCTCGTGTTGCGCATTCAGGCGGTGCTCCGACGGACACGTGACCGGCAGCGGGCCGACGAGCAGTCTCGCCTGGTTTGCGGCGACGTCACGCTGGATGAAAGCGCCTATCGCGTGTGGCGCGATGGCGAGGAAATCAGCCTGTCGCCGACAGAGTTCCGGCTGCTCCGCTTCCTGATGCGCAACCCGAACCGGGTCATGACGCGGGCCCAGGTGATCGACCACGTCTGGGACTACGAGTTCGCGGGCGATCCTGCCACCGTCGAGACCTATATCAGCTACCTGCGACGGAAGCTGCACGATCGCGACGGCGCACTGATCCGCACGGTGCGGGGCGTCGGCTACGCGCTGCAGGACGACGGCGCCATTCACCGATCAGGAAATCAACAGGAACGACCATGAGCTTGCGCGCACGTGTGACGATCATTGTGGGATTGATCATGACCGCCGTCGTGGTGACGGTCGGGATTGTCGACGCGCGCGCCACCGAGAACACGCTCCAGGAGCAGGTCGACGCGCAGGTGATGGAAACAGCGGCCCGGATCAAGCCGGGCTACGGCAAGCCATACGACGGCGGCGGCTATAACGGCAGGCCGGGCCAAACACAGGAATCCTCCGAGCCGACGGCTCCGGAATTCAATGCCGTCGCCTGGTTCGTCTACGACGAAGATGGCACGATGATCCAGAATCAACCGTGTGGTTTCTCCGACGCCCCGCAGTCGCCACCCGTGATGCCCGAGGTGCCGAGCGACGAGGTCGTGTCGCTTCTGGGCAGCATTCAGACCACTCCGTCGCAGGACGGTACGCTCAACTACCGCATGATGGTCCGGCAGGACGAGCTGAACCACTTCGTCTTCACCGCCGCTCCCCTCGAGGACGCCGAAGCGGCGCTCGACCGCCTCACACGGTCCATGACACTCGCAGGCATCGCCGGTGTGGTTCTCGCCGGTCTGGGGAGCTGGGCGTTGATCACCAGGGAATTCCGGCCCGTCGACCGAATGATCGACACCGCGGCGGCAATTGGCAAGGGCAACCTGGGCGAACGTGTGCCGGAACCCGCGGCAGGGACCGAATTGGGCCGACTTGGGCGCGCGCTGAACCAGATGCTGGGCCGCATCCAGCGGTCATCGGAGGCACAGGCGCAGAGCGAATCACGGCTGCGGCAATTCGTGGCCGATGCGGCGCACGAGCTCCGTTCGCCGCTGACCTCGGTGCGCGGGTACGCGGAGTTGTACCGGCAGGGGGCGTTCAGCGCGCCGGATCAGGTCGACGGCGCGATGCGGAGAATCGAGACCGAAGGTGACCGGATGGGCAAGCTGGTGGACGAACTGCTGCTGCTGGCACGCCTCGACCAGCAGGTCGACCACGTCCACGAGCCGCTGGACCTCAGCGCTGTTGTCGCCGACGCGGTCGAAGCGTTCACGATCATCCAGCCCGATCGACCGATGTCGACCGACATCGAGCCGGGCATCCGCATCGATGGCGCCAGCGCGCAGGTGCGCCAGATCGCCGACAACCTGCTGTCGAACGTCCGCGTACACACGACACCGGAATCCGCCGCCAGCGTCACACTGCGTCGAGACGGCGGCGACGCCGTCCTGCGCGTCCGCGACGACGGTCCGGGCATCGACCCGGCGTTCCTTCCCCACGTGTTTGAGCGGTTCACCCGCGAGGATCCTGCCCGGACACGATCAACCGGCGGGAGCGGTCTCGGGCTGGCGATCGTGGCTGCCCTGGTCGAATCGCATCATGGCACGATCCAGCTTGAGAGCGAACCGGGCAAGGGAACAACCTTCGTTGTTCGCTTCCCGGCAATGTCGTAGCGGATGTCCTTGCCGGCGCACGGAACTCCGTACACCGATCCGACCAGTCGGGGACGTCCTTGCCGGCGCAACCGGTATCGTCCGTAACGTGGTTCGCAGCCGGCAATGGCGTCCATCTGGCTGGAATCGACGGAAATGCGCGCATGGTATGAGCGGCTCACGGGACGGCATTGACCGCGCGCCCGGTGTCTCCTGCTACAGCGGCGAGCGCGGTCGAGCGCGCTCCCTACCAATTGGCGCGTGGGGCGAGGTCGTGCGACCGGGGCCGGTATGTGAGACCGATCGGCACACGAACCACCCGTAGCGGACGTCCTTGCCGGCGCAACCCAACAGCGCCCACTGGATGGCGCGCAGCCGGCAATGGCGTCCAGCTGGAATCGACGGAAATGCGCGCATGGTGAGAGCGGCTCACGGGACGGCATTGACCGCGCGCCCGGTATCTCCTGCTACACCTCGAGCGCGGTCAAGCGCGTCCCCTACAGTTTCCGACCGTTGCACGGCCCAGTTCACGCCACCGGCGTGTCACCGTAGTGCACCATCAACCGGTCCAGCTCGGCATGCAGCTCCGCCTGCACGCCGGAGACCTCTGGGCCTCCATGGATGTTGTTGAGCTCATTCGGGTCCGCCTGCAGATCGAACAGCTCCCAGTACGGCTCCGTGTCCCGATCGATCGAACCGGTCGTGCCCAGCGCCTCCCCGTAGTAGTAGATGAGCTTGTGGGTTGCGGTGCGAACCCCATAATGCGCGGCGACCCCGTGGTGCTCCAAGTGCATCCAGTAGCGATAGTAAATCGAATCCTGCCATTCTTCGGGCACCTGGCCGCCCGCGACCTCGCGGAAGCTGACACCCTGCATCACACCTGGCACATCGAGACCGGCATGGTCGAGGAAGGTGGGGGCGAAGTCGATGTTGCTGACCATCGCGTCGACCACCGAACCCGGCGCGACTTCGCGGGGGTAGCGCATCACGAACGGCATCCGCAGCGACTCCTCGTACATGAACCTCTTGTCGTACCAGCCGTGATCGCCGAGGAAGAATCCCTGGTCGGACGTGTAGATCACGATGGTGTTGTCCGCAAGGTCGTTGGCATCGAGCCAATCGAGCATGCGACCGATGTTGTCGTCGACCGCGGCGACGCAGCGAAGGTAGTCCTTGATGTAGCGCTGGTAGGCCCAGTGCCGCGCCTCTTCGTCGCTCAGGTGCGCGGGCGGCTCCGCCTTGAGGTCGGTGAAGGTCATGTCGCGACCGACGCGCATCAGCGCGGCCTCGGCGGCGGGGCGAGTGGCGTAGTCGTCGTCCCAGGTCTCCGGGAGCGGGATGTCGATGTCGTCGTACATCGCGGCGTGCTTGTCGTCCGGCTCCCATGGGCGGTGCGGCGCCTTGTGGTGGGTCATCAGCATGAACGGGCGATCGGGATCGCGGTGTTCCAGCCAGTCAAGTGAGAAGTCGGTGATGAGGTCGGTGACATAGCCGTCAAACCGCTGTTCCTCGCCCTGCACGAAGAAGGTCGGGTCGTGGTAGTCGCCCTGACCGGGCAGCACGCTCCACGCATCGAACCCGGTTGGGTCGGCCTCGCCACCATGCCCGAGGTGCCACTTGCCGAAGATCGCCGTCTGGTACCCAGCCGCCTGCATCAGCTTCGGGAAGGTGACCTGGCTGCCGTCGAAGCGGTCGGAGAGGGTGAGGACGCCGTTGACATGGCTGTGCGTGCCGGCGAGGATCGTCGCCCGGCTCGGCGCGCAGATGGCGTTGCCGCAGAAGACGTTGTCGAATCGCGCGCCCTCGCTCGCGATTCGATCGATGTTCGGCGTCTCGTTGATCACGCTGCCGTAGGTGGAGATGGCGTGGGCCGCATGGTCGTCGCTCATGATGAAGAGGATATTCGGTCGGCTGTCCGGCATGACTCTGCCTTTCGGAGCTCGTGGTTCGCGGACTGACGAATCGTGTGGACCGGGATCTCGCGACATACCCGATTCACCGCACGCCGGCACTACCAAGGTTGAACGCCCGGTTCAGCTCGTTGACGCTGTCGACGATGCCCTCGTCCGGCTTGGCGTTCCCCTCGAACTCGATCGAGACGTAGCCATGGTAGCCAGCCTCGTCGAGCATGTGGGCAACGCGATCGTAGTCGATCGAGAAATCGCCGAAGTACATCGAACCGCCGGTGTACGTCTTGGCATGGATGAGCGCAATGTGGGGCAGCATCTTCTCCATCTCGGCGTACATGTCGTCGGCGTGGATGAAGTTGCCGGTGTCGATCACGAGCTTCAGCCACGGTGAATCGACATCGTTGTAGATGCGCAGGGTCCCCTCCGCCGTGCCGGTAAGTCCCCAGTGGTTCTCGAGCGCGAGCGTGACGCCCTTGCGGCCGGCGTACCACGCGGCGGTACGGAAGCAGTCGGCCGTCCAGGCATACGCGTCGTCCAGGGTGTACCCCTCGATGGGTGGCTCCTCTCCGTTCGCGGCCATGAACTCCGCAAAGTTCCTCACCGTGCCCCAGCGGCCACCGAACGCACGCACGAACGGCGCGCCAATCTCTGCCGCGACATCGATCCAACGCGCGAGCTTGTCCAGCTCCACCTGGCGAGCCGCCGGATCCGGTTGCACGAAGTTGTGGTGCGCCGAAACGGACACCGGCGCCACGCCACGAATCGCCAGGTATTGCCTGAGCGCATTGATATCGCCCGTCGAGGTTCGCTCCGTCTTGTCCAGGTGGTTGCCGATGATCTCCAGCCCGCTGATGCCCAGCTCGGCACACCGGTCGATCATCTGCTCCATCGATGGAAGCGCATCCCCCTCTGGACCGCCACCGAACCGGTGAAAAGAGTAGGTCGATACCGCCAGGCTCACGCTCATGAAGTCCCTCCAGGATGACGCGCGGCACGCGTGTGGCCGCGACCAAAGCCGAATCTATCCTGGGTGCGGATTCCGAAGCGCGCAAGAGTCGCATGGCTCGCACGAGCGGGATCGGGGCCTGTCGTATGATGGTGTCATGGCAGACCGCTATGCAACTCCATCGATCGCCCCTGGAAAAGTGCAGGGTACTCCGCATCTGGGATCGATCCACATCACGGGGGAGCCTGTCGTCGCGCTGGATGACAACCTGGCGCGCACATTGGCG
>JAUIGA010000171.1 GCA_030430125.1 Chloroflexia bacterium
CAGGTGGATCGACTGTCGCATCCCCGCGTTTCACGCTCCCCACGATTGCAAGCTATGTACGTACATTCTATACAATCTAGCTCCAGTATAGCAAACCGGCGCGCGTTCCGGATGCCACCAACGAGCGTACCGCATCGTGCGGTCCTGCTTTGTTAAGGAAATCACAATCCAGCCCACCGCGCACGCGACACCCGCCACGCCATCGCGTACGCTATCGGCAGCAGGCTCGGATGTTGTCACCAAGGAGACGTGTCATGCCACTGATCACCGTCAACCCCGCCACCGGCGAGCAGATCGCGCAATACGACGAGATGTCCCCGGCCGAGATCGACCGCATCGTCCGCCGGGCGCACGATGCCTGGTGCGCCTGGCGCGACACCAGCTTCGCCGAACGCGCCGCCTATGTCCGGCGCCTGGCGTCCATCCTGCGCGAGGACAGCGAGCGGTTCGCGACCCTGATGAGCCAGGAAATGGGCAAACCCATCGCCCAGGCGCGCGCCGAGGTCGAGAAGTGCGCCATCGGCTGTGACCACTACGCCGAGCACGCCGAGACCTACCTCGCGTCCGAGATGGTCGAGACCGACGCCAGCACAAGCTATGTGGCATACCGGCCCCTCGGCGTCATCCTCGCGATCATGCCGTGGAACTTCCCCTTCTGGCAGGTGCTTCGCTTCGCCGCGCCGGCGTTCATGGCCGGCAACGGCGCCGTGCTCAAACACGCCGAAAATGTCACGGGCAGCGCACTGGCCATCGAGGATCTGTTCCAGCGCGCCGGGTTCCCGGACGGACTCTTTCGCACCCTGCGCGTGAAATCCGCGAACGTCGAGCCGATCATCGACCACCCAGGGATTGCCGCCATCACCCTCACGGGCAGCACCGCGGCGGGCAAGGCGGTGGCCGCGGCCGCCGGCGCGCGCGTGAAGAAAACCGTGCTCGAGCTCGGTGGCTCCGACCCCTACCTCATCCTCGAGGACGCCGATCTGGATCTGGCCGTCGCCGCCTGCGCCACCGGCCGGCTGCAGAACTCGGGGCAGAGCTGCATCGCCGCGAAGCGATTCATCGTCGTCGAGCCGGTGCTGGAGACGTTCCAGCAGAAGCTGGCCGATGCCTTCAGGGAGTACCGCGCCGGCGATCCCCTGTCTGGCGACAGCGATCTCGGCCCCCTGGCCCGCGTCGACCTGCGGGACGAACTGCACCGTCAGGTGGAAGACAGCGTCGATCGAGGCGCGACGGTGCTGCTGGGCGGCGTGGTTCCCGAAGCACCCGGTGCGTGGTACCCGCCGACCATCCTGACGAATGTCCAGTCGGGTATGCCCGCCCATGACGAGGAGTTGTTCGGACCGGTGGCCGCGGTGATCGCTGCAAAGGATGAGGACGATGCCATCCGCATCGCCAACGACACGGACTACGGTCTCGGCGCGGCGGTCTTCACGCGGGACGTCGCCCGCGGCGAGCGCATCGCCGCCGAGCGCCTGGAGGCCGGCAGCTGCTTCGTCAACGCGTTCGTGAAGTCCGACCCGCGCATTCCCTTCGGCGGCGTCAAGGAATCCGGCTATGGCCGCGAGCTGTCCCGGCAGGGTATCCAGGAATTCGTGAACGTGAAGACGGTCTACATCGCCTGACGGAGGCTGCCAGTGGACGGATCTTCAGGGGACGTGCTGCTCCCACGGTCACAGCTCGTTGGCGACGTCACCGCGCTTGGCGTGCAGCCCGGCGATGTGGTGATGGTGCATTGCCGCATGTCCGCGCTCGGCATGGTCGTCGGCGGCGCGGAGACCGTGGTGCGCGGGGTGCTCGACGCCGTGGGCCCCGGCGGGACGATCATGGCCTACATCGGGTGGCAGGACCAGCCGCCCGATGACCTCGACGCGCTGAGCGACGAAGCGAAGCGAATCCATTTCGAAGAGCATCCGGTCTACGACCCGCGGGTGGCACTCGCCCGTCGCGATCACGGTCGCGTGCCCGAGGCCATGCGAACCTGGCCAGGAGCGCGCCACAGCGGGCATCCCGAAGCCGGAGTGGCGGCGATCGGCCCCTTCGCCGACGCGCTCGCCAGCGAGCACGCGCTCGACGATGCCTACGGCACCGGCACGCCCTATGCTCGACTGGTCGATGCCGGCGGCAAGGTCCTGATGCTCGGCGCGCCGCTGGGTACCGCCACACTCGTCCATCATGCCGAAGCCATCGCCAACGTGGCGCACAAGCGCCGGGTGACGTATGGCATGCCCGTCCTGGACCCGACGACCGGCGAGCGGCGTTGGCGAACCTTCTCGGACATCGACACCGGCACGGGGGCGCTGGCGTACGACCGCCTCCTTGGTGAGGAGGACTACGTCGAACATATCGCCCGCGCCGCGCTCGCCAGTGGCGCGGGACGATCCGGTCCGGTAGGGCAGTCCACGGCATGGCTCTTCGACGCCCGGCAGCTGGTCGCATTCGCGGTTGCCTGGATCGAGCAGCACTTCCCGGCGGAGTGAGCTGCTCCCGGGCTGATGGCCGAACGGTCGCCGGTGATCGCCGACGCCCGCCGCCGCTGACGATGTGTTGACGGTGGATCGCCATGATCGAACCAGCGATCGCCCGATCGCTGACGCGGAGACCGCCGGTCTGTCACCCGGTGCTTCGCGCTCGAAACACCATTCAGGCACGTTCGACATGGAACCCGAAACCCTCTCCCTCACGCTGCTGCGCCGGTACGTCACCGAGGTCGGAAGCAACACGCGCGCCAAAGCGCTCCTGCGACGAGTCGCCACCACCTCGCGCCAGCGTCAAACGCGGAAACGTCCCGCCGTGGCACCCGTTCAGAAATAACCTTCCTCTCCTTCCGCCCACCCCAGGCTGCGAACTCAATCGTTCGCAGCCTGGGACCCTTCGCTCTCGGCCGCCCACGCGTTGACGCTGCCGATGACGGCTGCTTGACGGTGGGTAACTACAGTCGAACCCGGTGGCGCCCGAATGGATCCGCAACGCCGCGGATGCAACGCATTGCCACCGATTGATCTCCAGGCAACCCGCCTGTCCGATCTTCATGTCAGGAGCTCACCGTTGAACGTCGCAACCGAATACACCCACGCTGCCATCGCCGTCAGCCAGGTGCCAACGCTGGCACACAGCGCGCTCCCCAATGCGCCGATCCAGCCGGATGACCAGGAGGGCCCTCTGCGCCGCAGTCTCCGCCGGGGCATCGTCCTCGCGCGCCGAATCGTCGCCCGGGCAAACCCCAAACCCGCCGAAGGACCGATCCCAGCCGAGGGATAACACACGACACGAACCGGCCGCGGAATCGCAATTGCACAAACGCGCTGGGATCGCGTACGATGAATCGCTGTCCCGAGTGGCACAGAACCCCGGTCCTAGCGTTTGGGCCGGGGTCCGTTTCGAGCCAGCGAGGCACGCCATGACCGGCCCGATCCCGTACGATCCCCACAGTCCCGACGCCGACCCGACGCGACCGGTCAACACGAAGACCGAGCTCAACGGCCAGGTGACGCTGGTCGAATACAACCCCGCCTGGCCGGGCATGTTCCGGCGAGAGTCCAACCGCATTCACGGCGCGCTCGGCGAGCGGGCGTTGACGATCGAGCATGTCGGGTCAACGTCCGTGCCGGGACTGATCGCCAAGCCGTGCATCGACATCCTGCTCGTCGTCGCGGACGCGGGAGACGACGACGCCTACATCCCCGATCTGCACGAGGCGGGCTACGTGCTGCGCATCAGCGAGGAAGTCGAAAACTGGGGTCCGCACCGCGTGCTCAAGGGCCGGGAAATCAACCTGAACCTGCACGTGCTCTCCGATGGTTCTCCCGAAATCCGGGAGTTCATCGGGTTCCGGGACTGGCTGCGAGCGAACCCGGTCGACCGCGACCGCTACGCCTCGGTCAAGCGCGAGCTGGCACGTCACACCTGGCGGCATATGCAGGACTACGCCGACGCAAAGAGCGATGTCGTGCGGAAGATCAAGACACGTATGCGGGAGGCCACATTCATCCATGACCGCTGAGCTCACCCCGATCGGCCGCATCGTCCGGTTGCAGGTCCAAACCGCCCACCTGAAGCGGGGCGAGCAGCCACGCCGCTGGTACGACCCGACGCCGATCGTCGCCACCCGATCGCTACGGCTCGACGACGGTGGGGTGACCGGCATTGACGAAGATGCAACGCTTCACCACGATGTGCACCATCGTGACCACCCGATCGCCCGCCACCGCGGCGACAACGGTGTCTCGGTCGGGTTCACCGGGCACTACGCCGCGATGCGCGATCGGTTCGAAGATCACCTCCACGACGGCATCGCCGGAGAGAACATCCTGATCGAGGCCGATAGTGTCTTCACCCCGGAATCCCTGGGTGGCACGCTGCTGGTCGAGACCGCGAGCGGCATGGCCCGGATCGAGCAGGTGATCGTGGCGACACCATGCGTCGAGTTCACGAAATTCTGCCTGCGCTGGCCGCGCGACGCAAAGCCGGATCGCACAGTCACCGACGCGCTGCGATTCCTCGACAACGGCCTGCGCGGGTTCTACGCGACGTTCGATGCGACAAGCAGCGCCACAACCGAGATCCGCATCGGGGATATGGTGTACACCACGAGCGGCACCAACTCGTAGGGGAGGTACGTGCCCCATGTAGACCCGGATTTTGATATCCGGGTGCGGTGAAATGGAATCGGATAGCGATCCCCTGGCACTATCGCGGTGGGTCAAGGCACCATGCGAGTGGCGATCGTTCACTTCCGGGGACCGCGAACTCGGGTATCAAAATCCGAGTCTACGGGTATCACGACCCGAGTCTACAGGGTGGCCGTCGGCCATGGCATCCCACACTGCCATCACGCGTCTATCGCCCACGATGTCGGACCCGGACAGGCGTCGATTCGCGGCGAGTCAGCGCTTCAACTCCGGATGTGCGGCCATGTAGCGCCGGATGGCCTCGGGGTAGAGCTCGCACTCGACGGCAAACACTCGCGCGGCGAGCGTCTGCGGGGTGTCGTCCGCCTGTACCGGCACCTCGCGCTGCAGGACCGGCGGACCGGCGTCGTAGTCGGCGGTGACGACATGCACCGTCGCCCCGGAGACCGTGTCTCCGTGCGCGAGGACGGCGGCGTGCACGTGATCGCCATAGAATCCTCGGCCGGCCGCATACGCCTCCGCCTGCGGCAGCAGCGACGGATGAATGTTGAGCATTCGCCCCTCCCAGGCCGGGTCGATCGTCAACTGCCGCAGGAACCCGGCCAGGATCAGCAGGTCAGCACCGTGCCGCTCCATCTCGGCGAAGACGGCGCGGCTGTATCCGGCCGGATCGGGATGATCCTTGCGAGTCACCACCACGACCGGTATGCCGGCGTGCTTCGCGATGTCGATGCCGCGTACCTGCGACCGCGAGCTGGCGACACAGACGATCTCCGCGTCGAGCTCGCCTCGGCCGATGACCGCCAGCAGGTTCTCCAGCGTACGCCCGGAACCTGACAACAGCACCCCCAGCCTCCACGGCTGGTGCCCGCCCGCGCGTGTCGTGCCGTGTTCACCCTGCTGCGTCATGCCGTGTTCGTTCCCCGCTGCGATTCGATCGTCGCCACCCGCTACACTTCAGTGATGATAACCGCGCGCGCCCGCCCCGAAGGATGACACCCATGCCTCGCGACAACAACGATCCCCAACAGCAAGGACGGTCGAGCGGCCGACGCGGCCCCGAACGTCGTTCCGTTCGACGCGCTCCGACCCGCGGACGGGGAACGGCGCCACCACCTGACATGGCACCCATCGACCTGACGATCGAACGTATCGTCGGTGACGGCAAGGGCATCGGCTTTCACGACGGTCTGACGGTGTTTGTGCCGGAGACCGCGCCCGGCGACCGAGTGCGGGCGACTGTGCGCAGCAAGCGTGGCAAGGTGGTCCAGGCCGAGCTGGCCGAGGTGCTGGAACCGTCACCGCAGCGGGTGGAGCCGCCCTGCCCGTACTTCGCCGCCTGTGGGGGATGCGACTTCCAGCAGCTCTCGTATGAGGACCAGCTCGCGACGAAGGTGTCGATGGTCCAGGACAGCCTGCGCCGTATCGGCAAGCTGGATCCGGTGCCGGACGTGGCGATCACGGCGTCACCAGACCCGGTCGCCTACCGCTCGCGCGCGGAATGGCAGATCGACCAGCGGCATCGGGAGATCGGATACTTCGCCGCTGGCTCCCGACAGGTCGTGGACATCGATCGCTGCATCATCCTGACGCCGAATCTCCAGAACCTGCTCACCACGCTGCGGGAGGACTTCGCCGCAGGTATGGTGAGCCGCTCGGCCTACGAGTATCGCGGCGTCGAAGGTGATGTCGGCCTGGCGCTGGAGCCAACCGGCGGAACCCGCTCCCGGCTCGTGATGCGTACCGTCGGCGGTCACCCCTATCGCTACAACGCCGACTGCTTCTTCCAGTCGAACATCCCGGTGACCGAGCTGCTGCTGGAGCGGGTGCTGGAGATCGCGGATGTCGCGGCGGACGACGATCACGGGCTGGCGATAGACCTCTATTGCGGGGTCGGATTGTTCACGAAGCCACTGGCGGATCGCTTCGACCGCGCGATCGGTGTCGAAAGCGAGCGCACGGCCAGCAAGTTCGCGGTCGAGAACACCGGCGCCTCCGCCGAGGACAGTGGTGTGCGCATCGTCACCGCGCCAGTCGAACACTGGATCGCGGAGGATCGCTCACCGCTGGGCCGGGTGTCGCTGCTGGTCTTCGACCCACCCCGGGCGGGGGCCGGTGCGAAGGTCGTGGAGGGCATGGCGCGCATGAAACCGGCGCACATCGCGGCGGTCTCCTGCGATCCGGCGACGTTCGCACGGGACGTCCGCGGGCTGATCGACAGCGGGTACGAGCTGGTATCAGTCGACGCCTACGACATGTTCCCCCAAACGCACCATGTCGAGCTGGTCGGTCATCTGCAACGGAGCGAGGGCGCGTGACAATCCGGTTCGAACCACTGACCGAGCGTCTCATTCCCGAGGCAACGCACCTGGCCTTGACGGCCTACGCGCACGAGCGCGAGTGCGTGCCCGCACTCACCGCGGACGATGCCCCGCGCGCCGTGAGCCGTGCCGTGGCAAGGCTGCTGCGGGACACACGCGGCGTCGCGGCCCTGGACGGCGAACACCTGATCGGATATCTCGCGTTCACCGGGCCTGTCCAGGGGTTCTGGGGCAGCACCGGGTGCCATTCACCGCTCCACGGCA
>JAUIGA010000172.1 GCA_030430125.1 Chloroflexia bacterium
AGCTCAGCGACCTTCGTGGTCGCGATCGCGTTCCCGGATACCGGGTGCACAGCCTCATCGTCTATTGACGCGACGCCTCCCGCAATGGTCGGCTTGGTATTGACACGTTCACGTCAGATGATAGGGTGGCCGTGTAATCCCTGAGTGCATGCAGGCACGTCACAATCGAGCGGGAGGAGCGACCCATGACGGGTAGTGATTCTGGTGCGGGTCCCCGGTATCGTCAAGACAATGGCAAGCGCGTCGGTCTCAGCCGCAGAACACTCCTGCAGGCCGCTCTTGCCGGAGCGGCCGGGGTACCGATCGTCCGTGAAGCAGCTGGGCAGGCGACTCCTGTCGCCACGCCGGGGGTGACCGCCCCGGTGGTCTCGCCGCAGGCCACGGAGACCTGGGTGGAGCCGTGGGTCTGGCGTCCGAGCGACTGGCCCGGCCAGCAGCTCGACCTCAATGTGATCGAGAACGAGAACCCTGGACCGATCGTCGGGTTCGGCAACCCCACCGCGGTGTTGTTCTCCTACAACGGCGCGACGCCAGGACCAACCATCCGCATGCGCGGCGACGAAACGCTGTTGGTCAGGTTGCGCAACCTGCTCGGGCTCAACGACGGCATCACCTACGTCGGCCCGTATCCCGACCCGGCTGCGTTGCCGAAGAACGTCTCGGTGGACCAGGTCAACGCCAAGGCCGAGCATCTCGGGAACGTCCACCACGACTATTGTCTCGGCGAGCACACGAACGGCGTCCACTCGGCCCACGACACCAATCTCCACACCCACGGACTGCACGTCCGTCCGGGTCGGAATCCGGACGGCACGCACTCCGACAACGTGATCCTGCGTGTCATCGACCCGGCCGATCTCGAGATCCGCGAGGATCAGGCTGGTACACCCCAGTGCGCGTGGCTGCGCGATCCAGACCAGACGACCTTCCTGGCCGAAGACGAAACGGTCGGTTTTGCCGACTACGAGTTCCGGCTGGGCGATGTCCAGAACCGGTTGCGGGAACGGCAGGACTCGCCCCCGCAACCCCACCCGCCAGGAACACACTGGTATCACCCGCACTGCCACGGCGCGACCCACAACCAGGTCGCCAGCGGGATGGCAGGCTTCCTGATCATCGAGGGTGACGTCGACGCGGCCATCAACCGCGAGCTGACCGGCAAGCCGGATCCCAACCCGGAGGAGAAGACGGGAGACTACGACTACATCGAGCGACTTATGTTCTTCCAGCGTGTCTTCAACATTTCGACCGACCCCGACGCCCCGACATCAGAGCTGAAGAGTGGCGGCAACGCCAGTCCGGGGATCAACGGCGACCAGACGCCAATGACCATCACCATGCGCCCCGGTGCGATCGAGCGGTGGCGCGCCCTCAACGGCAGCGTCGATGGACGGGGGTTCCGCCGGTTGATGGTCGTCAAGGGACAGTACGACGTCAACGAGACCGCCAATCAGGGGGGCGGCGTATCCTACGAGCTCATCAAGCTGCGGGATGCGGAGACCGGCACCTTCACACCGGTCAGCCGCGCCGAGGTATCCGCCGACAAGCAGCAGCTGTACCAGCTTGCATTTGACGGCGTCACGCTGATCGACACCGACGGCAGCGAGCCCACCTATGCCATCGCGGACCTGGCGCAGCAGAACGCGGGCACCGAAAACCCGCTGGACCGCGAGCTGACGGGCAACCCGAACCAGGCGATGCTCGCCAACCTCGAAGCGGTCTACGTCAACGCCGACAGCATCCGCGACACATGGGTACGACCGAACGAGGTCTATCTCGCCCCCGCCAATCGCACGGACCTCTTCTTTCAGGCGCCGCGCCTGGACGGAGCCGACTCGCAGGTCTACACGGTGCTGGCACGGGATGTCCTCGTCCACTCGGACAACTTCCAGGCCAACCTCCAGGGCAATATCACGAGCCCCAACGCGCTGTCGCAGCCACAGGATATCGTCGTCGCCTACATCGTCGTCGCCGAAGGGAAGGACGCGAGCGGGAATCCGCTGCCGCCGATCCCCGACTACGACGTGATGCGGCTGATCGATGTGTTGCCGCCGGTGCCGGAGTACCTGCTGCCCATCCCGGACGACGAGGTGCAGGTGACGCCCGCGGCGGGCGATGACCCCGGAGACCCGGATTCCGGGTTGCCGGACCGATCCGGCATGTACCGCACCCGCACCATCACCTACTCGGGATGGGGCGCGGCCGACTACCCGCTGATCACGACCGAAGGCGACAGCGACACCGCGACGAACTTCCGCGCCTTCGTGGAGAACGATCAGGCGAGCGGCGCCGAGCTCGAATACCTGCGCTATGCGCCGGTCAGCGACAGCGACGAGTACGTGCTGCTGGCGCCGAACATCCGCACCATGGCGATCACGGGATCGACGTCGGACGACATCGTCGACGACACCGACCCCTTGTTCCCGATTCCCGGGAGCATGGGTCGCAAGTTCAACCCAACCGACCCCGAGCGGCCGCGCATGCTGGAGAGCACCGCCGAGGAATGGGCGCTCTACAATTACTCGATCAGCCTCTGGGCCGATACGTCCGTAAAGCCGCTCGGCCAGACTGGTAGTCACTATCCGGCCCAACCGTTGATCCGGGCGGACGGCCAGGCGCGATTCGCCGAGCAACCGAACGACGCCAAGACCTGGCGCATTGTGACGAAGTCGGTCGATCACCCGTTCCACATGCACCAGAACCCGTTCTGGGTGACGCGCATCGAGGTGCCCGACGAGAACGGCAACCTCGTGAACGTCCTCGACCGGCCGCGCTGGCAGGATGTTGTGTGGATCCCGCGCAACGGCGGGCGTGTCATCTTCCGCTCGCGGTTCCCGGACTTCGTGGGTGTCTACGTCAACCACTGCCACATCCTGCTGCACGAAGACAACGGAATGATGCAGGTGGTCGAGGTGACTCCGTTCGCCGACCAGGCCAACTACGTGACGAAGGATCGCGTGACCAGCCAGGACGCGACCTCAGAGGAGATCTCCGAGATTTACCCCCGGCTGGACCAGGCGGCGGCGTGGCGCCAGAGCATGCAGTTCGTCGACCCGAACCACGGCACCGGACAGAAGTACCCCGGTTTCGTGCTCGGCGACCCGCCGGGGTGATCGCCGACGAGTCCGCGCGGGCGTAGCGGGCGTACCTGGCAGCGCCACCTTTGCTGTTCGCAGGATCGTGCGCGCCGCCAATGTCGTCGTCCTCCTCAGAATCTGTGGTTCTCGATCAAGGAGACCATTGCCCGCGCCGGCGTTGGCCGGTCTCGCACATTGGCAGCGCGGGCAAGACCGCCGCTACGCCGTCTGTGCCTCCCGATGTCGCTTGCTCGCAGAAACCTGGGCCGCCTACAACCCCCAGGTCGTCTCCAGCACCCGCAGCCAGTTCTCGTAGCCGATCTTGCAGAGCGCATCGTCGTCGTAACCGCGCTGGCGCAGCGCCGCCATCAGGTTGGGCAGCTTGCTGGCGTCCGAGAGATCATCCGGCATCAGGGCGCCGTCGAAGTCCGAGCCGAGCGCCACACGCTCCAGTCCGATGCGTTCGACCAGGTAGTCGATGTGGTCGACCATGACGTCGAGCGGCATGTCCGAGTCTCGTTTCCCTTCCGGGTCGAGGAACGGGACATTGAAATTGAGCCCGACGATACCATCGGAGTCGCGGATCGCGTCGAGCTGCTTGTCGGTCAGGTTGCGCGATGCCGGGCAAATCGCATGGGCGTTGGAGTGCGTCGCCACCACCGGCTTGTCCGTCGTGTCGACAACATCCCAGAACCCGGCTTCATTGAGATGCGAGACATCGATCAAGATACCCAGCTCGTTGCAGGCGCCCACCAGTGCCTTGCCGGCGGCAGTCAACCCGGGTCCGGTATCCGGCGACGACGGGTATCCAAACGGCACGCCGTGCCCATAGGCGTTCGACCGGGACCAGACGATCCCGAGGGATCGCAATCCGGTTTCGTAGAACGTCTCCAGGGCGTTGAATCTGGTGTCGATCATCTCGGCGCCCTCGAAGTGAAGGATGGCCGAGAACTGCCCGTTGGCGATCTGCCGGCGAAGGTCGCGCGCGCTGACCACCGGCGTGACCGTGTCGCTGTCGTCCCTGGGAGCAGAGATTTTCCGGTGCTGATATGGCAGGCCGTCCCCAATTTCGAGCCGGAGGAGGGCGGCGACCTCCGCCATCGCGAACTGCTGAGCGTAGGCGAGGGTCGGCCCCTGCTCGGTGGCGAGGGTCAGGTCGTCGATGCCGTCGCCGAGCACCTGCCGCAACACCTGCTCGTTTCGCTCCGAGATGCTGGTGGGGTCCGGCACGAACACGGCGAAAAAGCCGCCCGCCAGACCACCGGCGCGGGCACGAGGCCAGTCGACATGACCGGTGTCGCTCTCCGAGAAGAAGTCGCGACCGGTGGTCATCAGGCTGAGCAGCGTGTCGTTGTGTCCATCGAACACGGGAATGCCGGACGACCCGGCCGCGTCGCGAAGCGGTGTCTCATCGGTTGGCATAGTCCACCTGATATGCTTTGGCCCATGGGCCCGGCCCGGATCAGTCGATTCCGGGCGGTCGATACGCACCAAGATACCAGCGTCCGGCGGGACCGCAATGCCGGGCTGGCCAACCACCAACGCAGCGAAAAGGGGAAGGTTCCGTGTCCGATACCGCAACGACAAGCGCCAGCGGCCTGCTGGATGGCAAGACCTGCATCGTCATGGGTGTGCAGAACCGGTGGAGCATTGCCTGGCAGATCGCCGAGGCGATGGCCAATGCCGGCGCCAACGTCGCGATCACCTACGTCGATGACCGGGCGAAGAAGAATGCCGAGCAGCTGGCGGCGACCGTGCCGGGCATGAGAACCTTCGTCTGCGACGTGACCCAGGACGAATCGATCGCCAACCTCGCCACAACGCTCAAGGCGGAGTACGGCAGCATCGACACGCTGGTGCACAGCATCGCGTTCGCGCCGGCAGACGAGTTGAAGAATCGGTTCCTGGAAACGTCCCGCGATGGATTCCGTCTCGCGCACGACATCAGCGTCTACTCGCTGATTGCGGTCGCGCGGGAGCTGGTACCAATCATGAGCGAGCACGGCTCGATCATGACCATGACCTATCTCGGGGCGACCCGCGCCTTCCCGAAGTACAACGTCATGGGTGTGGCCAAGGCCGCGCTGGAGGCGACCGTCCGCTATCTCGCCCTCGATCTCGGGGAGCAGGGCATCCGCGTCAACGCGATCTCGGCCGGGCCGGTCAGGACGGCGTCGGCCCGCGGCATCCCAGGTTTCTCGGACATGGCGAATATGGCGGCCGAGCGCGCGCCGCTGGGCAAGGTGTTCACGCCGGAGCACGTCGCGGGAACCGCGGTCTTCCTGGCCAGCGACGCGTCGCAGGGGCTGACCGGTGATGTGATCTTCGTCGACGGCGGCTACCACGCGACGGGGATGTAAGGCCAGGCCTTCCAGGAAGAAAACACGTCATTCTGAGCGAGAGTTCCACTCCCCGGGACGGGGCGGGTTCTCCCCTCCATTGGAGGGGAGTCAGAGGGGAGGGGTCAGGGGTGGGGCGGTTCTCCCCTCCAATGGAGGGGCGTGGCAGCCGGGGAAGATCCCTCGGCAAGCTCAGGGTGACGTTGGGGAGGGGCAAGCCGGTTCCCGACTTTCACGTGGCGAAGAAAGCGCAATGCTTGACCGGCTCTCCCCGTTCTGGTTTGCTCACCGGTGTTGACCCGCACCCACCGAGGAGCTACCTCACGTGAAGATCACGGCAATCACGGCCACCCCAATCGCCTTCGCCGACCCGCCCCTGCTCAACTTCGCCGGACTCCACCAGCCCTACGCGCTGCGAACCATTGTCGAAGTCGAGACAGACGCGGGCATCTCCGGCTTCGGCGAGGTTGCCGGCGGCGATCGTTTGCAGGAGGCGTTCGCGCAGGCCATCCCGCACCTGGTCGGGATGGACGCCTTCAACCGCCAGGCGATCCGCCAGAAGCTGTTCGGCACCGAGGGCACCGACGACACCCATCAGATCATGCCTGGCATGACCGACCAGCGCCGCCGCGAGCTCGTCTACAGCGCGATCGAGGTCGCGCTGCTCGACGCCGCCGGCAAGGCGCTCGGGCTGCCCGTCCACGCCCTGCTCGGCGGCAAGGTGCGCGACACGGTCGATTTCTCCGCATATCTCTTCTACAAGCACGAGGGCGGCGGCGGCATCGGTACTGATGCACGTGACGACGTCTACGGTCCGGCGCTCGACCCGGACGGCGTCGTCCGCCAGGCACAGGCGTTCATCGACGGCTACGGCTTCAAGAGCATCAAGCTCAAGGGGGGCGTCTTCCCACCGGAGCAGGAGATGGAGGCGATGCGCGCGATGCATGCCGCATTCGGCGACGGCGTGCCGCTGCGCCTCGACCCGAACGGCGCGTGGACGGTCGAGACATCGGTGAGGGTTGGCCTGGGTCTCGACGGTATCCTCGAATACCTCGAGGATCCGGCATCGACGATGGACGACATGGCCGCCACCCGTGGCGAGCTGGTGCACAAGGGCGTGATGACCCCGCTGGCGACCAACATGGTCGTCACGCGGTTCGAGCGGATCGCCGAGGCGTTCGAGAAGGACGCGGTGCAGATCATCCTCAGCGACCACCATATCTGGGGCGGGTTGCAGGCGACGCGCGAGCTCGGACGCATTTGCGAATCGTTCGACTTCGGGCTCAGTATGCACTCCAACAGCCACCTTGGCATCTCCCTGATGGCGATGACCCACGTCGCGGCGGCGACACCGTCGCTCACTTATGCCTGCGACACCCACTACCCGTGGCAATTCGCCGAGGACGAGGTGATCCAGGGCGGCCGCGTGCAGTTCGAGGATGGAGCCGTGCGCGTGCCGGACACGCCGGGGCTCGGTATCGAGATCGACCGTGACAACCTCGCCCGCCTGCACGAGCGGTATGTGAAGGGCTCGATCCGCGAGCGCGACGACGCCAGCTACATGCGCGAGCGCGTCGACCCGGCGTTCTCACCCGACCCCGCGCGGTGGTAGCGCTCCGTTTACGCCACCTTTGATTGCCCAGATACGAGTACTGTCATAGACTGTCAGCAAGGCTCAGCAGAGTACCGTCGTTGTCTCTGGCCTGCACCCGAAACGGATGCAGGCAACAGCGCACCTACGGGTGCGGGAGGAACACACCATGGCGGAGGCGAAGAAGCCCAACATCCTCATC
>JAUIGA010000173.1 GCA_030430125.1 Chloroflexia bacterium
TGCAGGATTGCAACACCACCAGGTACGAGGCGCCGGCCAAGTGCGTCCAGCATCTTCCCGAGCTCGTCGACCCGCGACTGCTCCGGCAACGCCGCCACGATGAGATCGACCGGGTCGCTGCCTTCCAGCGCCGCGACATCCCAGACCGGATACGCCTCAACACCTGGGCCGTCGGCGAGTGCCCGGATCGTCGTGCGGACCGCGAGCGCGTCACGCCCGTGCACCTTGCCACGCGCTTCCGGCCAGAGCTTCCTGGCGACGACCGCCAGGTGCCCTGCGCCGGGATTCAGAACCATCCATGAGGTCATGCCCCGGCCCCCGTGCTGCAGGGATGCCATGGCTTGGATCGCGAGCTCGGTTGCCCGATCGAGCGAATCGTACTCGGGCAACCCGTACACGGTCCGAAGGCTCCAGCTCAGCTCTCCCATCGAAAACTCGTGTGCCGGTCGGTCGAACAATCCCGCTGCGAATGGCTCCCGCGCCGTGACCTCCCCACCGCGACGGCGGATGTGAACGACCGTGTGCTCCTTGCCTCGTTCGATGTGGGCAGTCTCCGCGTCGGTGCGCTGCAGCTCACCCGTGAACAGGTCAGCCAGCGGATGGACGACAACCACCGCAAGCACCCCACCAGGGACGAGCGTGTCGATGGTCGCCTGCAGCAACCCGGCGATCAAATCCCTGCCCGCCTTGCCGGGAACGTTCCACAGCACCAGGTCGTATCCACCCTCCGCAATCGGCAGGTAGACGTCACAGGTGAATTGAGAGGAAGACAGGAAGTCCGGCACCAATCGACGCGCATTCTGCCGGCTGAATGCCACCGCGAGCGCGTCCCGGTCGACGTAATGCATCGACCAGCGCGGGTGGGCCACCTGCCAGGCGACCCCAAGCACACCGTAGCCACAACCAAAGTCTGCTGCCCGTCCGTCCGCCGGAAACGACGCGGGCTCGAGGCTGTCCAGCAACATCCGGCTGCCACGGTCGACCTGATGGCTGCTGAACAGGTCCTGTGCCACATCGAAGTCGACCCGGCTCCCTCGCCAACGCAGCTCCACCGATTTCTTGATTGGGAGTCCCGATCCGGACACGCTGGTATCGCCTCCGCCCATCGCGCTTCTCGCGGTGGACTTGCCGCCTCGCCGAAGCGCGGCTACCATCCCGCAGACCATCGAACGACCTGCGAACAGGAGTGTATCGTGTCGAAACCGTTGGGAATCGGAATTGTCGGTGCCGGCATCATCGGCAACGTCCATGCCAGCGCATTGAAGAACATCGAACATGCACAGGTTGTCGCGATCGCGGAAACGGTGGAGGAGCCCGGCCGGCGTCTTGCCGGTGCGACAGGCGCGACCTGGTATGCATCGTACACGGAGATGCTCGCCGATCCCGGTGTAGATCTCGTGGTGCTTGCGACACCGTCCGGCATGCATGCCGATCAGGCCGTGCTCGCGGCCCAGGCAAACAAGCACATCGTCACGGAGAAGCCCATGGCGATCACGGCCGATGGGCTCGACCGAATGCTTGGCGCGGTCGACGAGTTCGGAGTCGAGCTGGCGGTGATTTTCCAGAACCGGTTCTCGCCCGACATGGTGAAGCTGATGCGCGCCGTTCAGGCCGGGGTGCTCGGCATACCCGTACTGGGCAGCGCCAATGTCCACTGGCATCGCACGCAGGATTACTACGATGCGTCCGGCGGCTGGCGTGGCACCTGGGCACTCGACGGGGGCGGCTCGTTGATGAACCAGAGCATCCACACCATCGACCTCCTGCAGTGGATCATGGGTGGGGTAGCCTCGGTCTCGGCAAGCATCGCCACCCTGACGCACGATATCGAGACCGAGGATACCGCCACCGCCAGCGTAGTGTTCCGCTCCGGCGCGCTCGGCACGATTCAGGGCACGACCAGCGCCAACAAGGATTGGCCGGCAAGGGTCGAGATCGTCGGCACGGGCGGCAAGGCAGTGATCGAAAACGGCACGATCACCCAATGGGAAGGCGATGCTCCGCTCTCCGATGATCTCCTCACCCACACCGACCATGCATTCATCGATGGCTGGCAGCCCGGGGAGCCGTTTGGAGCGGCCCACGAACGCCAGTTGCGATTGATCATCGCGTCGCTGATCGACGGCGATACCCCGCCGGTTCCCGGACACGAGGCTCGCAAGGCCGTCGACATCATCCTCGCGATCTATACGTCCGCGTCGAGCGGGCAGCGGGTGACGTTGCCCTGAATAGACTGGCGGTCGACTGCGTCGATTCCCCCACTTATCCGCCCTGTCACCACCACGCCTGGAGAAAGTTGCACCGATGAACTACGCCGTCTTCACCGTCTCGACACCGGATTTCACGCCGGATGAGGCGGTTCGCAAGATACGAAACGCTGGTTACGATGGCATCGAGTGGCGCGTGCAGGACGACCCGCACGACACCGCCGAGCGCTCGTTCTGGCAGGGCAACAAGGCGACGCTTCCCCTCACTGGCTTTGATACCGACGCTCCCGCGTGGAAACGCATGACCGCGGAGGCCGGGCTGGCGATACCGGCCGTCGCCACCTACGTGAAATGCCACGAGCTCGACAAGGCGGAGCTCGCCATGCGCGGCACCGCCGCGCTCGGCGCGCCGGCCCTGCGAATCCAGGTTCCCGGCTACGATGGCACGGAGCCCTTTACTTCGCTCTGGGACACCGCGCGCGCCCAGTACGCCACGATTGCCGAGATGGCCGCGAGCCACGGCGTCAAGGCGCTGGTCGAGCTGCATCACCGAACGATTGTCCCGTCGGCGAGCGCCGCGCGGCGCTTCCTCGAGGGACTCGACCCGAGCCACGTCGGCGCGATTCACGACGCGGGCAACATGGTGATCGAGGGCTGGGAGCATCCGCGCATGGCCATGGAAGTCCTTGGACCGTTTCTCGCGCACGTGCATATCAAGAACGCCCACTGGCTGCCAACAGAAGGAAACTCGCCCGGAGCGCGCCGGTGGACCCCGGCGTTCTGCCCGATTCCGGAGGGTGTCGCCGATCTTCGCGAAGTCATGCGCGCGTTGCGGCATGTTGGCTACGATGGGTGGATGACCTTCGAGGATTTCAGCACCGATCACCCGGTGGAAGAGAACCTCGTCAACAACCTTGCGTACATCAAGGCGATCGAGCAGGAGGTCGCGGCGGAGGCGTAGCTCTCTGAATACAAACGTACGGCCCTGGTACCATCGTCGTCCCCCCAACCGTCACTCCCGAGCCGCCGACTGTGTCGGCGTGCCTCAGCATGACGTAAGTGTGGAGGCGCTTGCCTTCAATCCGCGTCAGCGGCACGACCGTACAGGCACAACGAAACCGGCCCGGAGCGATTGGCTCCGGGCCGGTTCCTGTTTCGACGAGCTTCGAGCTGTCGCTACTCCTCGATCACCTCGTCCTCGACGGCGGTGTCGTTCGCTTCGGCGATCTCGTCAGGCGTCACTTCGCCATCGCCGGTATCCCGCTCCAGCACGGCGACGGTCGGCAGGGTACCGGACTCCATGAGTTCCTTGTACTCCTCGTCGGACGCGGCCTCCGCAGGCTCGCCACCGCGCATCGCCGCCAGCGAGGCCTCTTCGAGCGCATCAGGCTCCGGCTGCCGCTGGTCCCGATCGAAACCGGAGCCGGCGGGAATGAGCTTGCCGATGATGACGTTTTCCTTCAGCCCCCGCAGGTGATCCACCTTGCCGTTGATCGCGGCTTCGGTCAGCACCCGGGTGGTCTCCTGGAAGGAGGCTGCGGACAGGAAGGAATCGGTCTCCAGCGACGCCTTGGTGATGCCGAGCAGCAGCGGTGTCGCCGTTGCCGGCTCGCCGCCCTGCACGAGCGCGTTCTCGTTCTGCAGGTTGAACTCGAACCGGTCGACCGTATCGCCCTCCAGCAGGTTGGTGTCGCCCGGGAACTCGATCCGCACCTTCCGCAGCATCTGCCGCGCGATCACCTCGATGTGCTTGTCGTTCGTGGTCACACCCTGTGACCGATAGACCTTCTGCACCTCGTCGATGATGTACCGCTGCGTCGAGTCCGGCCCCTGGGTGTCCAGCAGCGCATGCGGGTTCTTCGGCCCGAATGTCAACTGCTCACCCGAGGTGACCTCCTGCCCGTCATCGATCAGGATCTGGTCGTCGTAGTTCACGTGGAACTCGTCCATCTCCTCGGTTTCAGACCGCACGTAGACCGTTCGGTTGTCGAGGTAGAAGGTCCCGTCGATTCCGGCGAAGAGCTCCTCGCCCTTCGGTCCGCGCGCGATGACGGTCTTGTTGCCCTGGACCTCGGCGCCCTCGGCGATCATCACCTCGAAGCCCTCGGCCAGCTCCTCGTGCCAGCTGTGCTGCTCGAGCGAGCGAATGCGAAGCACGCGCCCCTCATCCTCGTCCTCGACCGACACGCGTCCGGGACGGGTGGCCAGCAGCGCGGCACCCTTCGGCTCGCGCGCCTCGAACAGCTCTTCGACACGCGGCAGACCGGTCGTGATATCGGCGCGCGCCACACCGCCGGTGTGGAAGGTCCGCATCGTCAACTGCGTTCCCGGCTCGCCGATCGACTGCGCGGCGATGATGCCGACCGCTTCACCCTTGCCGACCAGCTTTCCTGTTGCCAGGTTGCGCCCGTAACAGAGCTGGCAGACACCGTGCGGCGCCTCGCAGGTCATCACCGAGCGAATCTGGACCGACTCGACACCCGATTGCACCACAGCGTCGATCAGGTCGATCGTGTTGGCGTTCTCGTCTGTCGCGCGCTCGCTCAACTCCTCGCCGGCACGGACGATGATCTCGCCCGTTTCGGGATGCACGACATCCGCCGCGGCGACGCGTCCGGCAATCCGGGCCCGGAACTCATCGGCCGACAGCTCGCGCCCATCGGAATCGTGCCGAGGCGCAATCATGCCCTTGTCGGTGCCGCAGTCCTCCATCGTCACAATGACGTCCTGCGCAACGTCCACCAGGCGGCGCGTCAGGTAACCGGAGTCGGCCGTTCGCAACGCCGTATCCGCCAGGCCCTTGCGCGCGCCGTGCGTCGAGAGGAAGTACTCGAGCACCGTCAAGCCCTCGCGGAAGTTGGACTTGATCGGGATGTCGATGATCTTCCCTTGTGGATCGAGCACCAACCCGCGCATACCAGCCATCTGGCTGATCTGGTTCATGTTCCCCTTCGCACCGGAGTCCGCCATCATGTAGATGGAGTTCTGGCCCTTCAGGCGGGACTCGACATCGTCCGTGAGCGTGTCACGGGCGTTGTTCCAGATCACCTCCAGCTCGCGCAAACGCTCGGCTTCGGTCACCAGACCACGCCGGTACTGACGCTCGACCGCGTCCGATGCGGTCTGCGCCGCTTCGACGATGCCGGCCTTCGTCTCGGACAGCGTCACGTCGGAGAGGGCAATGCTGAGCCCACCCTTGGTCGACATCGTGAACCCGAGCTTCTTGATGTCGTTGACGATCCTGGCCGTGTCCGCGGGGTCCTGGAATTTCTGATAGCAGTCCGCGACAACGCCGCGGAGCTGCTTGCGCCCCATCGTATCTTCGTAGTACTTGCCGAGATCCGCCGGCAGCACCAGGTTGAACAGCGCGCGTCCAACCGTGGTCCGGATCCGCTTCATTTCGCCGCCATCGCGGTCGGTGCGGACACTGATCTCCGCCTGCACGTCGATCATGCCGGCGTCGTAGGCGAGCTTGACCTCCTCCAGCGACGAGAAGATCTTGCCGTAGCCACGGGGCACGGTGCCGCGCTCGACATCCATCTCATGATCGCGCATGCTCGTCATGTAGTAGATGCCGAACACCATGTCCTGCGTCGGCGAGACGATCGGCTCGCCGTTAGACGGCGCGAGCAAGTTGTTGATCGACAGCATCCGCGTCCGCGCCTCTTCCTGCGCAGCCTTGGAGAGCGGCACGTGCACCGCCATCTGGTCGCCGTCGAAGTCCGCGTTGAACGCCGTCGTGACCATTGGGTGCAGCTGGATCGCAGAACCCTCGATCAGTCGCGGGCGGAACGCCTGGATGCCAAGGCGGTGCAGCGTCGGGGCGCGATTGAGCAGTACCAGGTAATCCTGGATGACATCCTCGAGGACATCCCAGACATCAGGGTGCACGCGCTCCACGAACCGCTTCGCCGCCTTGATGTTGTGCGCCAGCTCGCGCTCGACCAGCCGCCGCATCACGAACGGCTTGAACAGCTCCAGCGCCATCCGCTTCGGCAGGCCACACTCGTCCAGCGCCAGGTCAGGACCGACCACGATCACGGATCGGCCGGAGTAGTCCACACGCTTGCCGAGCAGGTTCTGTCGGAACCGTCCCTGCTTGCCCTTGAGCATGTCGCTCAGGCTCTTGAGCTTGTGCTTGCTCGACCCGGACACAGCCCGTCCGCGCCGGCCGTTGTCAATCAGCGCGTCCACCGCTTCCTGCAACATGCGCTTCTCGTTGCGCACGATGATCTCCGGCGCGCCGAGCTCCAGCAGCCGCTTCAGGCGGTTGTTTCGGTTGATGACGCGACGATACAGGTCATTGAGGTCCGAGGTCGCGAACCGGCCACCATCGAGCTGGACCATCGGCCGCAGTTCGGGCGGGATCACCGGCAGCGCCGTGAAGATCATCCAATGCGGCTTGTTGCCGCTCTTCCGCAACGCCTCCACCACACGCAGTCGCTTTGTCGCCTTCTTGCGACGCACGTCCGACGCAGCCTGCATCTCGTTGCGCAGCTCGACCGCCAACTGGTCGAGATCGACCTTGCGGGAGACGTAGCTGTACACGGCCTCCGCGCCCATACCGGCCTCGAACACGCCCGGCGGCACGACTTCCTGCAGCAGGCGGTGGTCGCTCTCGCTCAGTACCTGGCGCTCGCGGAGGTCGGAGAGCTGACGGATCGCCTCGTCACGCTCGGCTGTCTCCGCCTTCACCTGCTCCTCGAGCTCCTGCTCGATCTTCTTGACCTGCTCCGATGCATCGTGCGAGAGCTGGTCTCGCTCGGCGCCACCGAGCATCTCGCTTCCGGACAGCTGGCTCTCCGCCTCGGCGATGACCTCGTTGCGCAGCCGCTCGTGAACTTCGTCGAGCTTCAGCAGGCGGTCGGCGTTGATCGCCTCGCCCTTCTTGATCACCACCTTGCGGTGGAAGCGCCACTGCTTCTCGGCGGAACCGCCGATCGCCGCTTCGATGTCGAC
>JAUIGA010000174.1 GCA_030430125.1 Chloroflexia bacterium
ATATCGACGTCGCCTGATGCGGCACGTGGAGCGGGTGGTGACTTGTCACCACCCGCTCCGGCACGGTCTGCCATCGCGCTGGTGCGGCCTGTCAGCGCACAAAACCCCTACGAACAGGTCGTCGTCACGGATGTGCTGAACGGGCGATCGGGGCCGGGATTGGGATACGACGTCGTGGTCACCTACACGGAGGGCACGCAGCTGGAGGTATCCCCGGAGGCGATCGAGTATGCCGACGGGTATATCTGGCGACTGGTGAACGTGAAGCCGGGACCGGTGTGGGTGGCCGAGGAGTTCCTGGAGCCGGTTGGCGACGGTGATCCCGATCCGGATACGCTCGAAGTCGTGGATGGGCCGCTCAATATGCGTGCGCCAGCAGGGCTCGCTGGGTGGGTACTGACTCAACTGCCGACCGGAATGGTGATCCGGATCGATCCGGCGACCGAGATCGTTGAGATTGATGGCTACACCTGGGCGGCCGGCTGGGCGGACGATCCCGACAGCACCTGGAGGTGGGTCGCGATGGAGTTCTGTCGCTTCAGGTAGTCAGGTGCTCCCACCGTCACCGGGCGTGGCCTCCGGAAAGGAGGCCACGCCCGGCTTGTGCGCGGGTAGGACATGACCAGAGAGCCCCACTGATGCCGCCGCTACGCCGGTTCCTCGACCGGGAGCGACTCCGTATCGTCGGCGTGGTCCCGCAGGTGTGACGCTCGCTGATAGATCGCCGCGGCAGGTGCGAACACGATCGCCGTGCCGATCAGTGCGGCGGTCACGCCGAATCGGCTGCCGATCGCGCCAAGCGGGGGCCCGCCGCCGATCTCGCCGAGGGAGGCGACCTGCTCACGGAACGAGATCACCGTGGCCCGGGTGCGTGGCTCGATGTTGCGGTTCAACCACGCCGCGCCGACCGGGTAGGTAACGCTGCCCAGCAGGTTCCGCACCCAGAGCGCCCCGAGCGCCAACCAGAGCCATCCGGCGAGCGCGAACAGCACCGTCATCGCCACCCTGCCGGCGGCGAGGCTGGCGAGCAGTCGCGTTGGGGTGCCGGCGCCGAGCGCCTCCGGGTGGAAGCGTTTGAGGGCCTCCGCGGCGGCGAGCGAGAGGACCATGCCCACCAGCGTGATCGCGCCGAAGGCGAGGACGAGGTCGCTGTCGCCCGGCAAATCCGGGAAGGCAAAGGTGTCGATCAGGTGTTTGGTCCAGAGCCGATCGAAGGCCTCGCTGGAGAAGCCGACGAGGAAGCTGGTCAGCAGCAGCACCCGCACCACTGGCCGCGACCGGGCGATGGCAAGGCCATCACGCGCGATCTCGCTCATGTGGTGCCAGGTCGAGCGGTCCTCCTTCGAGGTTGGGTGAAAGCTCGTTTCCGGCATGATCCGGAGCAGCACCGCCGCGAGTACGAGGTAGCCGATGCCGCCCAGCACGATGGGGAGCTGGATCGTGACCATCCCGAGCGCGGTTCCGATCAGGACACCGGCGATCGAGCCGATGAGCCCGGCCTGGTTGCCGCGCAGCAGCACGTGACCGACGTCATCCTCGCCGACCTCGTCGGTGATCCACGCCTCGGTGGCGCCGCTGGTGAAGGTGTAGCCGATGCCCCACAGCACCTGGGCGAGGAGGATGGCCGCGAAGACGGGAAAACTGCCTTCCACGATGAACCCGACACCGATCAGGGCGTTGCCGATCAGGATCGAGCGGCGGCGGCTGACGAGGTCGGCGACGACGCCGGTGGGGATCTCGAACAGCACGATCACGGTTTCCAGCGTGGTGCCGACCAGGACGAGCTGGAGCGGTGACATGCCGACGGTTTCGACGTGGTAGAGCAGGTTGACCGTGACGATCATGAAGAAGAACAGGGACCCGGCACCGCTCAGCAGCAGGTAGGTGGCGACGGCCGCGCGTCTCGCGTCGTGGCCGGGAGGTGCATCAGGCACGGTGGCTTGCGCTCCGAGGGTGGTGTGTCAGGGACACATGTACCATCGCCGCAGGGTATCCCGCAGCGGATTCGATGGATGTGTCGTGTCCCGGGAACCCGGCCGGAGGCGCTCGCCGAGGCGGCTAGCCGGGGAGGGTGGGGGACACGCGCATGGTGGTGACTGGCATTGGTGGCCTTCCCCTGCGCGCAATACGGATGTCCTGCCGGCAGTATAGCGGGCAGCAGGCCTGGCGTATAGATGGTGGCGCCTGTCGCACGCCGGGAAAACCTGCTAGGATTGTTGTAGACACTGTCCGTACACCGCGACGGTATCGGATCGTGCGATTCGCGTCGTGGTCGGAAGGAGATGCAGCATGCGTTGGACACACCATCCTGGACGGGCGCTGTTCGTTGGATTTCTTGCACTGCTCATGATCCCCGGTCTAGCCGGCGCGCAGGGTACGCCGGCTGCGACGCCACAAACACCGGAGCCGGCGATTTGGGAAACGCTCGCCGGTGTCGACCAGGCGGTGATGCGGACCTGGGGCGACGTGCCGGAGGGGACACCCGCGCCGGGCGAGGCGCCCGCCTTCCGGTTCGTGACCGGTTTGGTCGCGCAGTTCGACGGCCCGACCAACGCGGCCGCCGCTGTCGAGCCGATTCGAGACTGGATGCTGGCGTCGCTGCAGGTCAACCTGGTCGATGTCGAATTGATCGTGGAAGATGTCGAGCTGCCTGATGTTGGCGACTCGGCTTCGGCGGTGACCGCATCGGGCACTGCCGCCGACCTGCCGCTGACCATCTCGGTCATCGTGGTGCAGCAGGGTGACCGTGTGCTGGCAACCGGCGGTTCGGTGATGGCCGAACAGGATCTGTTGCCCCTGCTGGCGGGTGTCCTGGATGTGATGCTCGACCGCCAGCCCGGCGGCGACGAACAGCAGGACAATCTCGGGCGGTTTAGCGGTGGGCTGTGGGATATCTTCCCCGAGGCTGAGGACACGGTGCTGGACGAGATGCGCCGGCAGGGCGACCTGCCGATCTACCAGGCGCCGGACGCGGGATAGCAGTCGGCGCAAACCTGCTCATGGCGATGATCGTGCGGCCATTCCTTCAGGAATGGCCGCACGATATTATGTGAAACGAAGCAATGGCATCACCAAGTGTCGCACTTGACACGTGGATCGAACAATGTAACGATCGACTCATCGGCAACGAGAATGTAGTGATGTGTGGAACCTGGCTCGAGGAGAGAGGTATGCGACATTTGCGAACCGGAATCGGGATGCTGCTGGCGACGATGCTCGTCCTGACGACGATTGCGACCGCCGGCGCGGCGCAGCTGGACGGCAGCAGCCCCGGTGATCTCGAAGGGTTGGAGCGCGCGATCTCGCGTGCCTGGACCGGGGACATGATGGCCATGGCCGCGTCCATGGGGGAAGGGTCCGATCCATCCGACATCGAGTTCATCATCGGCGTGTCTGCCAATGTGCTCGTCTTTTCATCGAGTGATGACGCGGAGGCCGCATTCGACGACACGGTTGCCTTGATCGAGCAGAATGTCTCGGCGAGTGAGACCGAAGGGTTTCAGTTCGAGGATGCCGATCTTGAGCTCAACGCCAACCAGGCCGTGGCAAGAACGGCCTCGGCGGATCTGGAAGGGTTGCCGGCAACGGTGTTGCTGGCGGCGACACAGCAGGATGCGACCATCTACGTAGTCATGGGGATATCGATCAATGTCGACACCAGCGGATTGGTGACCGGGATCTCCAATACCCTGCTGGAGATGGATGCGGGTGATGGTGAGGAGTCGTTCAAGGCGGAGGGTGGCTCCACCGGCGGGTTGTGGGATATCTTCCCGACCGCCGAGACGCACCCGGCCTTCTTCGACGGGCTCGAAAACACGAACGATGGGGTGTTGTTCCCCGAGGTTGAGGCAAGCCCGACCTCCTGAGGACAAGCGTGGTTCCGGGGCACGTTGCCGCCGCCCGGAACCCGAGCCGTCGGCAAGAATGACCCCGGTGCCAAGGCGCCGGGGTCATTCGGCTTGTGGGACGAGGCGATACCTCGTGCCCCGGGCGAGTCGCCCGCAGGCTATCGGCCGGTGTATATCCTTCTGCTTGCCATATGTCGATAACGCGTCATATGATGGCCGTACGGGACCCTGGATGAATGACACACGCTTGTGCGTGGACGGCGACGAACGACGGCACGGCGAGCGAAGAGAGCGGGTGTTGACATGGACTCACCACGGTTCGAATCCTTCGCGCGATCCCTGGCCGCGCGGATGACCCGGCGACATGCCGCTGGGGCCGTTGCCGGTTCTCTTTTGGCGGCGATGGGAGGGACCCGTGCAACGCTGGCTCAGCATGCGACGCCAGCGCCAGTGCCTGAGCCGGGCGCGACACCGGTCAACGGTGAGCTTGCGGTCCGCAGGAATGGCAAGGATCTCAGCGCTGACGAACGGCGAGCCTTCGTCGATGCGGTGCTGGCGACGAAGGAGAAGCCGTCGTCGTGGGCGCCGGGGTTGAGTGTCTACGATACCTTCGTGCTCTGGCATCGCGACGCCTACGACTGCGCCCTGATGGCTGCCCATATGGGCCCCGCCTTCTTCCCCTGGCATCGTCAATTCCTGCGCATGTTCGAGCAGGAGCTGCAGGCGATCGAGCCGACCGTCACGCTCCCCTACTGGGACTGGACCGTCGACAACACCGCCGACGCCTACCTGTGGGATGAGGATTTTCTCGGCGGCAACGGGAACCCGTCGGAGGGGTTCGCGGTCACGACCGGTGGCTTCAGCAAGGGAAACTGGGAGATCGCCATCTTCGACTACACCGACAGCCGGCGCATTCCCTACATCGTGCGCGATTTTGGGGCGATGCCATCCGCGCCGGCGCTGCCCACGCCGGACGACCTCGAGGCGGCGCTCGGTATCCCGACCTATGACGCCGCCCCCTGGAACACGCTTGCGCCAAATGCCAGCAGCTTCCGCAACTCATTCGAAGGCTGGCACGACTGCGTCGAGGAGTTGTGCGATCCGGACGGCGGCATGTACCCGGTTTGCACGGGACCGCACACGCTGCACAACCAGGTACACCTCTGGGTCGCCGGGGAGTTCGCGTTTGCCGCCGAGGGCGCGCGCGAGGGGCGGCGCGGCAACCAGGTCGTTGTGGAGGCCACGCCATCGCCGGAAACCGACGTCTTCGGCACGATGGCGGCCAATTCCTCGCCCAGCGACCCCGTCTTCTGGCTTCACCACACGAATGTCGACCGGATCTGGAGCGAATGGATGCGTCGTCACGGCACGCAATACCTGCCGGAGACCGGCGGTCCGGTCGGCCACAACCTCGACGACCCGATGTGGCCCTACTCGCACCTCGGCATGACGATCACGCCGCGGATGATGCTGTCCACTCGCGATCTCGGGTACGTGTACGACACCGAGCTGTAGCGTGGCAGAGTGTCGGCCGGGGACTATTCCCCCAGCACCGCGCGGCCGATGATGCCCACCGCGACGTCGTCCAGCGGCGGGTTGCCGAGACCGGCGCGGACATCCCGGAAGTAGCGCTCCAGCGGGTGCCGGCGCTGCAGCCCCACCGAGCCGACCACGCGCAGCGCCTGGTCGGTGATGTCGATCGCGTTGTTGGTGACGAGCACCTTTGCCCCGGCAAGCTGCCAGCCGAGCGCGCCGCGCAGGTCGGGGTGGTCTTCCCATTGCTGCACCGCGCCGTACAGCGTAGCCCGCGCGGCCAGCAGCTTCAGCTCGATCTCGGCGATGCGCTGCTGCACATTCGGCAGGGTGGCGATGGTCTTGCCGCCGAGCGCAGCGGGTTTGCGCGTCTTGGCGAACGCGATCGTGAAATCCCGCGCGGCGACACCGACTCCGAGGTAGACGGCGCTGGTGAGGATGCTCCACGGGCTGTTGCTGGGCTTGCCGGACACCGGCAGCCGGTGATCGGCAGGCACCATGACGTCGGTCAGCACGAGGTCGTGACTGCCGGTGGCGCTCATGCTCATGTTGTCCCAGGTTTCGTCGATGGCGACACCGGCGGCGTTCATCGGCACCAGGAAGCTCGCCTTTTCGACCGGCTCGCCGTCCTCGACGATGGTCGCGCCGACACCAACGAATCCGAGTGCCGGCGAGAGGGTCGCCCAGGTCTTGCGGCCATTGAGTTTCCAGCAGCCGTCGGTGGTGCGTTCCGCCGTGGTGGCGAAGAAGCCGCCCCGGCTGGGGCTGCCGAGTCCGGGTTCGCTGGCGGCGGTGTTGTAGAGCGCGCCGTCGTTGACGACGGCATCGATCACGCTGCGACGGAGGTCGTCCGGCCAATCCGTGCTGGTGGCGACACCGTAGATGTGCCCGAGATGCATGCAGATCGCCAGCGCGGCCGAGCCATCCCCGCGGGCGAGGCGCTCCTGCGCCATCAACGCCTCGATCGGCGTGGCGCCCATGCCACCCTGATCCTCCGGGATGGTGAGGGTGTGATATCCGGCGTCGACGATGGCCGCGAAGGTGTCATGCGGGAAGGTGTTGTTGCGCTCGTGGGCCGGTGCGTTGGCCGCGGCGATCGCCGCCAGCGACTCGGCCATGTCGAGAATCCGTTCCTGGCGCGCATTCTGCGGGAACTGGGGGCCGGGCACCGGCGGCAGGGCAGTGTCCGGGAGGGTCGAGGTTACCATGGGGTCTCCGTCTGGTTGAAAATAGGCGTCTGGGTACGCGCAGGCACAGTACTGCCCATGACCCTAGCCAGCGGAGGGCCGGATTGTCAATGTCGCGATGGTGCGGCTCCCTGGTCTCGCGCGGGTGGCGGCGCGTCTCCGTACCGCCGGGCGTGGACGCCGGCGAGGTCGGGCGCGACCCAGCCGTCGGGCTTGATGCACTTCTCGCCCGGCGGGCTGGGCTCCTTCGCCAGGTTCGTGCGGTGGACCTCGTCGAAGTATGGGGTCATGTCGATACCCATCTCGACCGCGGCGCCGTAGGTGACGTACAGGAGGTCGGCCAGAGCGTCCACCATCTCCAGCCAGTCACCGGCGGCGGTCGCATCGCGGAACTCGCGCGCCTCCTCCTCGATCAACCGGCATCTCAGCTCGCTGCGCTCGGCGGTGAGCATCGTCGGATCGCCGGGGGCCGGCATGCCCATTGCGCGATGGAATTCCTGCACGAGTCGTTGTTCCCGGTTCGTCACGGTCATGGACCTGCCTTGCCTTTGGGCGGATGCGCCCCGTGGACGCGGGGGTGCCTCATGGTACCGCGG
>JAUIGA010000175.1 GCA_030430125.1 Chloroflexia bacterium
GACGATCCCGGCGATCACGCCCGGCATCGTCAGCGGCAGGATCACCCGCATGAAGGTGCGCGTTGGCGTCGCGCCGAGGTCATGGGCCGCCTCGATGTAGCGCCGGTCGAGGTTTCGCGCCGAGGCGTAGATCGGCAGGATCATGATCGGCAGGAAGACGTGCACGAACCCGATGATCACCGCCGTGCGGGTGTAGAGCAGGTTGGTGTCGAGACCGGGCACCCAGCCGAAGGCGCTGTCGAGGAAGCCGTTGCTCTGCAGGATGCCGATCCACGCGTAGGTCCGGATAATGTAGCTGGTCCAGAACGGGATCAGCACCATCATCAGCAACATCCCCTGGTGCCGTGGATTGGCCACCGCGCCGATGTAGTACCCCATCGGGTAGGCGAGCAGCAGCGCAATCGCGGTCGCCACCCCGGCGATGGAGAGGGTCCGCCAGAAGATGTTGCGGTAGATGTCGGACGTGAGCGCGCGCTCGTAGTTCGCCCAGGTGAAGTCCTGCTGCATCAGGCCCGTGTCGGGATTGAGCGAGTAGAAGCTGTAGACGCCGATCAGCACGATCGGCAGCACGAAGAACAGCACCAGCACGAGTGTTGGCAGACCGATCGTCAGGGCTGGCGCGATTGGGAACGCGCGTGGCGCGCGCGTCGTGGAGGATTCCGCCGCGACTGTCGTGGCCATGACCTATCCCCCTTCCCCGTCGTCCGGGATGACCACGAGATCCTCCGGCCGGCACCCCAGCATGACCTCGTCGCCGGCGACGTGACGGTGAGCCGGGTCGTCGTGGGCGACCTCCGCGGTGATGCGCGTGCCGTCGTCCAGCCCAATCAGGTAGGACATCGTCGAGCCCTTGTAGACCCGCTCCAGGATGCGGCCGTGCCAGCCGCCTTCGGTATCCAGTCGTACCTTTTCCGGGCGAATCACTACCGCAGCGTTGCGGGTGCCGTCCGGGAGCGCGGCCGGCACCGTCACCTCGCGGTCGCTGCCCAGCCGCAGGCGCGTAGTGGCGCCGTCGCGGTCGGCCACGGTTGCGTCGAGGATGTTCTCGGCCCCCATGAAGTTGGCGACGAAGCGCGTGCGTGGCTGTTCGAAGATCTCCTCTGCGGTGCCCTCCTGCTCGACGCGCCCGTGGTTCATCACCACGATCCGGTCGGACATGGTCAGCGCCTCTTCCTGATCGTGCGTGACGTAGATAAAGGTGATGCCCACCTGCTGCTGGATGCGCTTGAGCTCGATCTGCATTTGCTTGCGCAGCTTCAGGTCGAGTGCGCCCAGCGGCTCGTCCAGCAGCAGCACCGTCGGCTCGATCACCAGCGACCGCGCCAGCGCGACCCGCTGCTGCTGACCGCCGGAGAGCTGGCGCGGCTTCCGGTCGCCATGCGAAGGGAGCTCAACCAGCTCCAGCATCTCCTGCACGCGCTGCCTGATCTCCGCCTTCGGCCGCTTGCGCTCCCGCAGCCCGAAGCCGATGTTGTCGGCGACGCTCATGTGCGGGAAGAGCGCGTAGTTCTGGAACACCATCGAAGTGTCGCGCCGGTGGGCTGGACGGTTGCCCATGTCCTCGCCCTGGATCAGGATCTGACCGCTGTCCGGATGCTCGAAGCCGCCAATCATGCGCAGCGTCGTCGTCTTGCCGCAGCCCGACGGGCCCAGGAAGGTGACGAACGCGCCCCTGGGTACCTCCAGGTTGATCGCATCGACAGCAGTCGTAGCACCGAACCGCTTGACGAGCTTGCGAATACTGACATCGGATGCAGATTCGGACATCGTCCCGGCCCCCTCGTGCGTGACGGTTTGATGGACGCCATTCTACAGCGAGCCGTTCTAGAAAGGTCCGACTTCGTGTCGGTCCGTTGGAGTTCCGGGGGAGGACCGCGTGTTTCCTCCCCCGTCCCAGCAATCATCGTCTCGGGTGGACACACGACTTACGACAGCTTCACCTCGGTCCACAGTTCGTCGACCTGCGACCGCACCTGCGGGTCGAGCTCGGTCGCCAGCACGAGGTGGGCATCTTCCCGGATTTCGAACTGCGCCGCCAACTCCTCGTCGAGCTCGCCTCGCGCCGCCTCGTTCAGCGTGTCGTAGTACATCATCTCCATCTCGAGCGCCATGATGTCTGGACGGTTGAGGAAGTCGATGAACGCGTGGCCGTTCTCCGGGTTCTCGGAGGTGTTCGGGATCGCGAAGGTGTCGATGAACGTCAGCACGCCCTCGTCGGGCACGGTCCAGTCGATCGGGCCGCCCTCGGCGGCGCCCATGCGGGTACGGCCAGCGGTGAGCTGCCCGACCACGACCTCCTCGTTGACGAACATCTCCATGCCGTTCTGGTAGTCGGTCCAGTATTTCGGCACCAGCTCCTTTTGGGCTAGCAGCCGATCCCGGATTTCGTCCCACATCGTCGGGTTG
Organism: Chloroflexia bacterium; assembly: GCA_030430125.1. Lineage (GTDB taxonomy): Bacteria > Chloroflexota > Chloroflexia > Thermomicrobiales > UBA6265 > JACCVC01. The sequence continues at coordinate 2,407 of JAUIGA010000175.1, forward strand.
AGCGGGTCGTCACCCAGCAGCAGCGCGGTGGTGCCGACACGCGCGTAGGCCTGGTCCTGCATCGTGATGCGGCCGTCGTAGGCTTCGTCCCACGTCACCTCCCACGAGGTCGGAGCCTCCGCGAACTCGTTGGTGTTGTAGGTCAGGCTGTAGTACACGCGGGAGAACGGCACGGCGAAGCTCGCGCCGTCTTGCTGGTAGACCTCGTTGGCCTGCCAATCTTCGAACAGGTTCGAGAGGTTGGGGATCAGCGAGCTGTCGATCTCGTGCAGCAGGTCCGCGGCCATCGCGCGCTGCACCCAGTCCGTCGTCGGGATGAAGAAGTCGAAGTTCTCGCCGGCGTTGAGCCGAGCCCACCACTCGTCGTTGGACGAGTACGTGCCGATCTGCTCGACCGAGATACCGGTTTCCTCCTCGAACATCGGCACGACCTCGGCGATCCATGGCTGGTACCAGTTGTAGATCACCAGCTCGCCGTTGTCCTGCCGCAGGTTGACGTAGAAGCCCGCGTCGCCCGTTGACGCCTGCGCGATGGCGGCGCTCAGGGCACTCGTTCCCGCCGCCGCCCCGGCGGCACCCTTCAGGAGCGTGCGACGGTCGATACCCATTTGCCGTGGGTCAGTGGTGCTGGACATGGTGTATACCCTTCTCGCGCGACATCGCGATCACTGAACCACCTGCGGCAGCGCGCGATGTCATCGTGTCGGTCTCGGTACCGGACATGCCACGAACCGCAAGTTCCGGGCCGCGCGGCGAGGCACGGCGACCGGCGAACTGACGGGAGGACCAATGGCGCACATGCCCGATTGCGTATCGTTTCGACCCCTGACACTTTCGGACGTGCCGATGCTCAAGCGCTGGCTGGAGGATCCCGATGTCTCGCCATGGTACGGGGAGGACTCGACCGAGCTCGACGCGCTGCGGGGGAAATACGGTGCCAGGGTTCGCGGTGACGATCCGACGCGCAGCTTCATCATCCAGGTCGATGGGTGGGACACCGGGTATATCCAGTGCTACGTGATCGACGACGAGCCGGACTACGCCAGGCAGATCGACGTCGATCCCGGTGCCGTCGGTATCGACCTCATGATCGGCGAGCCTGCGGCGCGCAATCGCGGTCTCGGCGCGGTTATCATCCGGGCGTTCCTGCGGGAGCTCGTGTTCGGTGATATGGGCGCCGATGTCGCGATCATCGCGCCGGAACCGGGCAACACTCGCGCGATCCGGGCCTACGAGCGTGCGGGATTCGCCTGGCAGAAAACCGTCCATATCGTCGACGAATCTCCTTCCAACACCGGCGACGAGTACGTCATGCGCCTCACCCGCGACGATTTCGAGGCGACCCAGGCGTAGGCACTGACTCGTGTCGGCCCGATGCCTGGTGACCGTCAGACGCCGATGGACTGGAGACAGCGCCATACCTCCCAACCGTCACCCTGAGCTTGTCGAAGGGTCCCCGCGCGAAGCGCACGGCAGCTTGCTGCCGCATTAGCCTGATGATGACCACCTTCGAGATTCTGCCTACGGCAGCGGCTTCGCCGGGGGACTCCTCGGCAAGCTCGGAGTGACGATGAGGTGGGGCGAATTGGTATGCTGTGGTCGAACGTCATCAGAAAGAGCGCAAGACCGACGCGAGATCGGTTCCGACGCGCATAATGCGTGTCGGCCCCGTCGCTGGGCTGTGTTACCGCGGCGCGCCAGGTTCGCCCAGCATCCGCACCACCACCAGCAACAGTGCCGAGCTTCCCAGCAACACCGTCGACAGCAGCAGCGCCGTCGGCAGATCCCCCGCCAGGAAACGCTCGTAGATCGCCAGCGGCATCGTCTGCGTGACTCCCGGACGATTCCCGGCGAACATGATCGTCGCGCCGAACTCGCCCAGCGCCCGCGCCCACGCCAGCACCGCCCCCGCCGCGAGGCTCGATCGGGTCAAGGGCAGGACCACCCGCCAGAAGGTCCGGAGCGGCGACGCGCCGAGGTCGGCGGCCGCCTCCTCCAGCCCGCCGTCGATCCGCCCGAAGCCAGTGCGTGCCGTGCGGATGTAAAACGGCGCGCCCACGAAGACCTGCGCGATCACAACCGCCGCTGTGCTGAACCCGATGGTGATGCCTAGCGCCTCAAGCTCGTCGCCGAGTAACCCTCGTCGCCCAAAGGCTGCCAGCAGCGCAATGCCGGCCACCGCCGGCGGCAGGATGATCGGCAGGTCGATCAGTGCATCAAGCAACCGGTGCGCCGGTAACCGGTATCGCGCCAGCATCCACGCCACCGGCGTGCCGAATGCGACGATCACCGCCAGCGCGACAACCGATGTCACCAGACTGAGCCGCAGCGCCTCCACCAGCGTCTCACGCGTGCGCTCGTCCGCCAGCGAGGGGCGCGCGTCGAGCGTCCGCTCCAGCAACGCCACCGTCGGCAGCGTCAATGCCACCAGCGCGATCAGCCCAATCGCGACCGTCCCCCAACCCAGCCCGGTGAGCGGGCGAGATGGGGGACCAGTGCGATGCGGACTGCTCTCTGTCATGCGTGCCTTCCAGACCTGCTCCGGGGCTCGTCTTCATGCGCGACGCTCGTGAACCGCCAACGAAAGAAGCCGTTGGGGGTGGAATCCGGCCACATGGGGGCCTTGTGCGCTCCCATGCGGCCGGAGGCCTGTGAATCGCGTCAGATTCCAGCAATTGCCACGCGACAGCGGGCAGGTACCTCGGCGATCGTTCAGGTCACGAAACCGGCGTGAACCCGTAGTGGTCGAGGATGTCTTGCCCCTCGTCGCTCATCACGAAGGCAATGAACGCCCGCGCGGCTTCGGTGTTGCCACCGGCCACCGGCGCGATCGGGTAGGCGGCCGCGGTCGTCACGTCGTCCGGGAACTCGACAATGCGCACTGGCGTGCCCGCAATCTCCGCCGCCGCGGCGTCACTGGCATAGACGATGCCGGCGTCCGCCTCGCCGAGCTGGACCTTGGCCAGCACCGAACGCACGTCGACCTCCTCCGAGACCACATTGTCGCCGATCCGGGCAAGCGCGTCCGCGTCGTCGCCGACCCAGGCGCAGATCGCCTGGCGGGCATACCTGCCGGCGGGGACCTCTTCGCCGGCAACGACCAGCCGGATATCGTCCTGAGCCAGGTCGTCGATCCCGGCGATACCGGCAGGGTCGTCCTGCGGTGTCACGATCACCAGCCGGTTGGCGGTGAAGAGCACGGCGTCACCGTCGATCAGCCCCTCGTTTCGCGCCTGCTCCATCGTGCGGGTGTTGGCGGTGGCGAGCACGTCGGCCTCCGCGCCCTCGGTGAGTTGGGTGACGAGCGTCTGCGAGCCAGCGGTTTCGACCGTCACGAACACATTGGGGTGCGCGGCCTCGATCGCGTCGGCGATCTCGGCGTAGGCGTCGGTCAGCGAGGCGGCGGCGAACACGGTCAGCTCGACGTCCTCGTCTGGGAATGCGACCGCATCCGGAATGCTGCCAGCGGCCGGCGATGCCGTGGTGGCGGCTGCCGTTGGGGGGCAATCGAGTCCGACAGCGGTCGCTGGCGCGGCGGGCAATCCGAACGACGCGAGCGTCATGATCAACGCGAATATGGCGAGAGACTTGATCCGGGGCATTTACTGGCATCCTTTCGACGATCGAGGACAGCGTCCATAGTCAGATATTGACTAGGGTACCGCTTCGCGAGCGGTGTCGCTTGCTCAACCCGGTTCCTGGCTGTCGACTTGGTGGGGAGGTGACGCCCGAGCTGGCGACTCCACACCCCACGCTACGTGCCACGGTGTGCCGCGGGTGATGCCGTGGCAGGGGGATGTTGGCGGCTCCGGCGTTGGCGAGCAGCGCGGGCCGCCGCATACGCCGCCCCAGACACCCTGTCAGGCCGGCCCAACGCGTACGATCCCAGGCGGTCTCAACACTTCACGCCTGCGCGAGCGTTTTCTTCAGGGACCGGCGGGTGATCTTCTCCCACGCGTCCGGGTCGGTCGCGCCTTCCGTTGCGATCAGCAGGACGCTGGCGCGCTTGTCCAGATGCACCCGGCTGCGCAGGTCCGTGGCATGCGGCGTGGCCGCCAGCGCCAGCAACCCGCCGAGACTCGCCGACCCGGTTTCTCCCGCCACGATGCCCGCCCGGGCCAGCACCCGCATCGCCTCGCGCGCGGCGTCGTCCGGAATCGACAGCGACGCGGTCAACCCGGCGGCGAGCACCGGCCAGGCAACCGGCGAGGGCTGGTCGCAATTGAGACCGGCCATGATCGATTCGTGCGGACCCGGCACGACGGTGGGCGAGCCTGTCTTCAGGGATGCCAGCACGCAGGCAGCCTGGTCCGGCTCGACGCCGATGACCGACGCCGGCGGCATCCGGTGTCGCGCGGCCACGATAGCCGCGGCCGCAAGCGCGCCGACACCCATCGGCACCACGAAGTGCGACGGCATCAACCGGCACTGCTCCTCCAGCTCGAGGAACATCGTGCTGTAGCCCTCGATCACCCAGCGTGGCACGCGATCGTACCCCTCCCAGGCCGTGTCGGAGATGACGAGACAGTCTCGCGATGCCAGTTCGGCCGATCGTGCCACGGCGGCATCGTAGGTCCCTGCCACGACCTCGACCGTTGCCCCTTCCTCCCGGATCGCATCGATACGCGCCGGCACCATGCTGTCAGGCACGATGATGGTCGCCTCGCAGCCGAGCATCTTCGCCATGCGCGCCACCGCGCGGCCGTGGTTCCCGTCGGTGGCCGCGGCGAACCGAACCGGTGTATGCGA
>JAUIGA010000176.1 GCA_030430125.1 Chloroflexia bacterium
CCTTCCACGGCGGCGCGTCTGGCGCGCAGGACTCCACTCTATTGTAGTGGGGGGCGACAAGTTTCGCGAGAACAGCGGAACGAAGCAGAAAACGAGGAGGAACACCGCTGTTGAGTACGTACAGAAACGTGTGGCCGTACACTGTGGCGGATAGCGTTGTGGTGCTCAACAGCGCCCGTGAGGGCTGTGGCGTGGAGCAGGGCGGCACCTGGCGCGATACGAGGAGGGTCTTGTGCCCTCCCTCGCGCTTGTCGCTATCGGCGAGGGCGGGGACGAGCCCCGCCCGTACGTCGGGATGGCGAGCGCGCAGGCCCGGGATACTGTCCCCAGGCGGGGGCTGCTGGGTCTGGTATTGGCTCTCGGTCAGCCGGCGGGGACGAGGAAGTCTTCGACGACGAAGCCGCTGTCGCCGGTGTCGACAACCTCGACCGGATACCAGCGGTAGCCGTCGGCGTCGACCGCGTCGCCGGTGATCGCCACCTGTGTGCCGGGCGCAAGCTCGGTCACCAGTTCGCCCTCTGTTGACGCGTCGCCGCGAAGATTGAGCGGGTCGGACCCGACCTGGGCGACATCGCCCGGGGCGAGGTCCAGCGGCTCGCTCGGTGTCTCTTCTTCCGTCTCGGTTTCCGACGACGATTGCCGGGTCGCGCCGGTAGTGCCGTCGAGGCTGATGTAGCGGAATTCGTCGGTGAGTGTCGAATCGCGGAAGCGGAGCAGGCTCGTCGTCGCCCAATCCTGCAGCCAGATGCCGTACCAGCCGTTCACCGTCGCGCCCGGCAGCAGCTCGACCGACGCCGGGGGATGCGGCTGCGTCATCGCGAGCAGGTGATCCCACGGCTCGCCGTTGGTGTCGATCAGCTCCAGCGCCGTCCACGAGAAGAACTGCGGTGTCGCGCTGACATTGTGCGCCGTGACGTCCAACCCAATGGCCTGCCAGCTGTCCGGGTCGCCGGCGACAGGCGCGCCCAGGGCACGCACGCGATAGTCGGACAGCTCGTAGTACGCATCCGATCCGATCGTGTCGTTGACGGTGACCTCCCACAGCGCCGTGCGGATGGTTTCGCCGACGGCTGCCGGCGACTCCAGCGTCCCGCCGACATCGGTCGGATCGCCGGTGGTGTCGAACGTTGGCAGCGTGGCGCCGGCGGTGAGCGCGAAGCTGGCGGCGAAGCGCGCGCCGGCCGCGATGGCCGGATCGAACAGCATCGCCACGTTGGAAACGTCGTTGACCAGCCCCGCCGTCCAGCCGCTGAACGACTCGCCGGGGGCGATCATCTCGTCGACCGGCGGATCGGGTAAAGCGATGCCGGGACAGCGACGCAGGATGCCGTCGGTGCCAGTCATCGCGAAATCGGCCGCCGTAACCGGGTGCGCAACCGGACCGTTGTTCGCGACGGTGACGCGAGCCAGAACGTACGCGAGCCCGTCTGGCGGGGCATCGTTCTGCTCGCTGGTGCTGGCAGCGATGGCGGTCCCGTCGGCGACGACCGCCTCCTCGACGCGAATGACGAGCGGGCCAGCGGCGACATCGGTGCCGATGGCGGTGGGGGCGGCGATGGTGGGGGCGGTCTGGGTCATCGGGGCAATGGTGCTCCTGCGGGTATTGATGGCATGGATGGGCGGCCGGGTCAACTCCTGCAAGAGAGCGGGTACCGGCTCGCGGCGTTGTCGCTGCAAAGATACCGCGTGCGGGTGTGCTGGTGCGCGCGGCAGGGATGTGTCGTGGGAAGCGTACACTGGCGGAAACAGGACAGACCAGCACGTCGCGCCGACACAAGGACGATCCACCATGGCAGAAGGTGTCACGACCCAGCATCGCAGGCTGTTTTCGATCGAGCAGGCGTTCGCCGAAGGGAATCCCTACGCCGACTACGCCTGGTTTCGCGCTCATGACCCGGTGCACGTCGGCGAGCCCGGCTGGCCGCTGGGGCAACCGCAGGTGTTTCTCTTCCGTCATCGCGACGTGATGCAGTGGCTGCGGGATCCGCGCATGGTGAAGCGGGCGAGCCAGTTGCCGGAGTTCCAGGCACTGCGCGAGGAGCGGCAATGGGAGCCGCCGGAGCAGGACACGTTCGGGTTCGCCGCCAGCCGGTTCATGCTGTTCCAGGATCCACCCGACCACACCCGCCTGCGCAGTCTGGCCAACCGGGCCTTCACGCCGCGGGTGGTGGCGGACCGGCGCGAGGAGATCGAGGCGATCGCCGCCGATCTGCTGCGCGCTTTTCGCGGGGAGCAGGGCGGGGAGGGCGACCTGATCCAGGCGCTGGCCTACCCGCTGCCAGTGCTGGTGATCGCCAGTGTGTTGGGTATCCCACCGGAGGACATGCACCGATTTCGCGACTGGGCGGCGGTGCTCGGCGCGGCGATCGACCTGCCAATGGCTGGTCTGGCCGATTTCGCGGCCCGGGCGGACGATGCGACTCGGGATATGAGCGACTACCTGCGCGGGATCGTCACCGCACGTCGTGACGATCCGCGCGACGATCTCATCTCCCGCCTGATCGTGGCGCGGGACGAGGAGGGCAGGCTCACCGACGACGAGCTCATCGCCACCTGCATCCTGTTGATGATCGCCGGGCACGAAACGACGGTGAACCTGATCGCCAACGGCACGCTGGCATTGCTGCGGCACCCGGATCAGTGGCAACGGCTGGTGGCGGACCTGTCCCTGTCCGGCAACGCGACCGAGGAGCTGCTTCGCTACGACAGCCCGGTACAGTTGACGACCCGGATCGTCGCCGACGAGGTCGAGATCGGCGGTGTCGTCGTCCCGCGCGGGTCGGAAGTCTTCTTCATGCTTGGCTCGGCGAACCGCGACGAGGCGGTATGGGATGACCCCGATACCGTCCGGCTCGACCGGCAGGTGGGGCGGCACATGGCGTTCGGGATGGGTATCCACTTCTGCCTCGGCGCGCCACTGGCGCGGCTGGAGGGAGAGGTGGCGTTCCAGACCCTCGCGCGGGAGTCGCCGGGGCTGGAGCTGCGCGACCCGCATCCGGCATGGCGGCCGGGGGCGGTGCTGCACGGCCTGGGGCGGCTGGACGTGCGTCTGAGCGGGTAGGCGCTGCGAACGGTCCAGCTAGCGTGCTCCCCGGTTGACAGCTGGCGGGACAGTCGCCTATGAACTTGACATGCAACCATTTGGTTGCATGTAAGTGCGGTGGTGATGGTGATGGATGCGGTGTTCAAGGCGCTGGCCGACCCGAGCCGTCGGCAACTGCTCGACAGCCTGAATGCTCGCAACGGCCAGACGCTGCAGGAGCTCAGCGGCGGTCTGGACATGTCGCGGCAGGCGGTGACGAAGCATCTCGCGGTGCTGGAGGCGGCCAATCTCGTGGCGACGCGGCGGCGTGGTCGCGAGAAGCTGCACTACCTGAATCCCGTTCCCATCAACGATATCGCTGACCGCTGGATGCATCGCTACGACCGGCGGCGTACGCGCGCGCTGGCCGACTTGAAGATTACGTTGGAGGAGCCCGTGAGCACGCAGGCTGAATTCGTCTATGTGACCTACATCGGGGCGACGCCCGATCGACTCTGGAAGGCGCTGACCGAGCCGGAATTCACCCGTATCTACTGGGGTGCGGCACTGAAATCCGACTGGCAGGTGGGGTCGAAGGTGCTGTGGCAGCACGAGCCCGGCGAGGAGTACGACGATCTGGATCAGGTGGTGCTGGAGTCCGATCCTCCCCGGCGACTCGCATACACCTGGCACACCTACCAGTGGCGCCACGCCGGCATGTTTGGGTGGACCGAGGAGCGGTTCGCCGAGCTGGTCAAGGAGCCCCGGTCGAAGGTGACGTTCGAGATCGAGCCACAGGGTCCGATCTCGAAGCTTACGGTCACTCACGACGACTTCGAGCCGGGCAGCGAGATGCTGAACGCGATCAGCCAGGGCTGGCCGGCAATCCTGTCCGGGCTCAAGACACTGCTGGAAACCGGCGAGCTGGCGGGCGTGCCGGCACCGGCCTGACGTTCCCTGCCCGAGGCCCCAACATTCTCAGGGGAGGGTTTGCCCGCACGCTCAGCGTGATGGAGAACCAGTGCTGGCGCGGGCAATGCCCTCCCGTCACCCGAGCATTCCGTCTCGATACGGCGGGATGCTCTGTATGTGCGCATCGCCCCACCAGGGCTGGAGCTGGCTTGCGCATGCAAGGCGGTTGCCACGGGGTTGGGGCGCGCCGAACACACCCGTCCGTGGAATTCGGACACAATCGGGCGAAACCATCCGCGCCATGACCGCGTTACGGATCGTAGCCCAACGCCAAACTGCCGGTGGCCGACGGCGGTGGTGGTTGGGTTGGGTCTTGCCTTGCGCCAATCGATATCGAAGGAGTTCTCCATGCCACGGCTCATTTCACAGGTCATGCTCGCGAGTGTCATCGTCCTGATCGCCTCGGCTACCGCGGCGGGCGCGTCAGCACAGGATGCGGCGACGCCGGTGCCGTCGTCACCTGGGGCGTTGGTGAATGGTGTTTCTGTCTGTCCCGACGGGCTGGCGGGGGATGCGATCGACCCAGCGGCTTGCACCGAGCCTGCCGCCGGGGTCGAGTTCTACGCCGCGAACCCGAACACGGACAATGTCGCCTTTGGCGCCACGAAGGGCGACGGGCTGGTCAGCTTTCCGCTCGACCAGTTCGCGATCAGCCCGGAGGGCGCGCCGGTCGATCTTGGGTTGATCGCGGACTCGAACCCGTACGGGCCGGTGACCGGGTATCTGGTGACCTGCACGGTGAACGGCGAGCCGCTGGACTTCTCGTACCAGAGTGGGGATGTGCAGCCCGGTGGCGCGACGCTCGGAATCCAGTTCAGCGTCGTCGAGGGTGATCAGGTCGCCTGCGAGTGGTATCTCAGCCATGCTGTTGACGACGACGACACGCCACCGGTCACGAGCCTGCCGTCCACCGGCACCGGCGGCGCCATGGAGTACGTAGATGGGGCGCTGGTGGGCGGTCTGACCCTTGTCGCGCTGGGCGGCGGCGGCGTGGCGCTGGCAGTCGCGAGACGAGAGCGATCCATCCAGCAGTAGCTCCCCGAGTCGGCACAGCCCCCGGCGCGGTGCGTCGCATCGGCGTATCGCGCAAGGGCCGCGCGTTCGTCCCGGGCAAAATCGCCTCTCGGTGTTGCCATCGGCAATTTACATTGGGATGGGCAACGCGAGTGTGACGGGGCGGGGCACGGAGGGAATTTCGTCCCAGGTGCGACCATCCAGAATACGGCCGCTCTCCCGGCCGATCAGGCCGCCCCATTGCTTGAAGGTGAAAGCGATGCCACGATCGATGCAGCGGTCGCGCAGGTCGCGCACCCAGTCGGGATGGCAGGGACGGTGCCCGGGACCGCTCTCGCCGCCGGTGGCCACCCAGTGGATACCGGCGAGATCGAGACGGTCGAGCGGCCCGAGCAGTGGCTCGGCGCTGATCAGCCGGATCGCGGCCGGCACGCGTCGGAGAAAGTCGGCGCGCCAGGCCACCGCATTCGACTCCACCGAGACACCGATCCAGACATGCGGCGGCCACGGCAGGGTTGGCGCAAGCCGCGCCAGCCGCTGCGGTCGCTTGGTGAGCACCACGTAGCGGTGCTGACTGGCTCGCACCATGACGTCGAAGACCTGGCGGATGAACGCCTCCGGCACGCCGGCGTGGAAGAGGTCGGACATCGAATCCACGAACACCCGGCGGGGTTTCTTCCATCGGAGCGGGCGCTCGAGTCGTTCCGGCCAGAGGCGAAGGTCGAATCCCTGCTCGTAGGGGTGGCCGGGGATGCCCCGGGAACGCTCGGCGATCGCGCGAGCGTAGCAGTGATCGCACCCGGCTGACACCGGGGAGCAGCCGGTGACGGGGTTCCAGGAGACGTCGAAGGATGGTCTGGGAATCGACTGGGTCATCCGCGCCGGCTCGCTTGCGAAGTCATGGAACGCATGTTCTACAAGCATCGTACACGCAACACCCGCATCGCGCAACGCGCGATATCACCAATTGCCCGGTGGGGCGTTGTACTGGACAAACCGATCGGAAATTGCTTTTGACTCGCCGGAACGTGAAGGAGGCCCACGCATGCCGCATCCGATTGTCGAACAACTGGCGTTCGCTCGTTCCGAGCTTGCGCGTTCACTCGATGGGGTCACTGACGAGGAGGGTGCGCGGCGCTTCATGCCGATGAACTCGCTCGGCTGGATCGTCGGGCACCTCGCGAACCAGGAGCAGCGGTACTTCCTTCAGGCGCAGGGTCACCCGCTCGTGGTGGAGGGTCTCAGCGACCGTGTTGGGTACGGAAAGCCGGCGAGCACGCCGCCGCTGACCGGGATGCTGGATGCCTGGCGGCGGATCACCGCCGAGACCGCCAACGTGATCGCTGCGATGGATGATGCCGACCTGCTCGCGTATCCGCCGGAAGACGCCTCCCGGTGGGAGATCAACGGCACCCTGATCCTTCGCGTCACATACCACTACTGGTTCCATCTCGGCGAGGGTCAGGCGATCCGTCAGCTTCTCGGGCACACCGGGTTGCCGGATTTCGTGGGTGACATCGGCGTGGAAGCCCCGTTCCGCCTCGCCTGAGCAGTCATGTCAGTGCGATCGCGTCGCTGGAGCTGTCGTGTCGGAGATTCGTTGGTGGGGATCGGAATGTAACGCCCGGACGATGACTTGAGGCAGTATCGCCCGAACTCTATCCCGCGATGCGTTTCGCGGCGAACTCACGCCGGGCGAGCTCGGCGAGCTCCTGTCCGGAGGCTATCAGATGCCCTTCGCCGTGCACATCCTCGACATCGAGCGCGAGCGTATCGGTATCGTGGGGGCCATTTCGCTCAATGGCTCGCAGGACCACTGCGAGCGCGTCGCGCTGGTTGTCGAAGTCACCTACCAGATTATTGGTTTCCGTGTCCCACAGTCCATAGATCATGGGCGTTTTCCTCTCGCTGGCGATGTGCTGGATCGACTGCACATCGGTCACCCGGCAACGCTCCCATACGCAAGCGGACTTTTACAGATGTGTGTTGGAATCTATCACAGAATGGCGTCCCGGCGTCCGAGCAAGGACTGTCTACCGATGACTCGTGACACCGACCTGCTGGCACATGTCCCGGACCGGGCAGGACGAG
>JAUIGA010000177.1 GCA_030430125.1 Chloroflexia bacterium
GCGTGGACGTGGCGACGTCGCCTGCAATCGGCACGACGGGAGAACGACCGCATCACGCGGCAGATCAGCAGGCTGAGACGGCGGCTCAAGGATCTGCGGACAAACGAGACGTTCCCGCTTTGGTCAAGCGGGGGTCTGGGCGAATCGCTGGTCGCGGCGCGGCGGAAGTCGCTGGAGCGGGACATCGCCATGGCGAAGACCGAGCTGGATGCGGCTCGGGAGGCGTTCAAGCAGGCGATGGAGATGTGGGCCGACCAGAAGGCGACCGTCTGATCCTGACTCGACGGAACGCGACCCGTAGACCCGCATTTTGATATCCGGGTGGGCTCCAACCTACGTCGACTCCGCATCTCGATAGCATCGTCGGTGGGAATCCCACGCACGTCATGTTGCATGACCGTACCCGGATATCAAAATCCGGGTCTACCTGGTTCTGGCGAACTGGTGCCGATCTTCGGCATCATCCCGCCACGTCGGACATGGCAGGTGAGATAGGCGAATCGATCGCCGGCCGACCGGATCGACCGCTTCGCACCCTTCGGGATGATCGTCGCCTGCCCCGCCGCCATCGGCCTCGCCACGCCATCGACCGTCAGCACACCTTTCCCATCCAGCACGGCGAGGAGCACGTCGACCTCGCGGTTGACATGCTCCTCGACACCACTGACACCGGCAAACGCCAGCAGATTGACATTGAGATCAGCACTCGCCAGGGACCCCAGCAGGTGCTGGCCACCGGCCTGCTCCAGGAGGGTATGGAGATCGAGCGTTGCAGTGGTATCGGACACTCTGACGTTACCCCTTGAACAACGGGATGATCTCCTCGTTGTAGCGGTGCATCGGCTCTGTGTCGTAGGCGAGACCGGGGATGTAGCTGATGATGTAGTTCGCCCCGGCCTCGACGCACTCCTGCATCTGCCCGGCGAGCCGTTCCGGCGTGCCCACCCGCCATCGCGCTGAAAAATCCTCGAACGACATGTCTTGCAGGTGCCCGCGCGCCGTTGCCGTCGCCTGCTCGGGATCGGCACCCGGCGCGATCGGGAAGCACTCGAAGGTGGTCGACTTCGTGATCTCGTCGTAGTCGCGTCCTTCGCGCTCGCAGTGCCCCTTGAGCACGTCGAGCTTGTGCCGGACCGTTTCCGGATTGCCGCCGCCGACATTGCAGGCATCGCCGTACTGCGCGACCAGCCTGAGGGTCACCTTCTCGCCGCCGCCGCCGATCCACAGCGGAATCTTCTTCTCGCCGGCGTTCTTCGGCTCGTTGATCGGCCCGTCGATGGTGTAGCGCTTGCCGCTGAAGGTTGGCGTGTCCTCTGTCCACATCTTGTGGACGATCTGGACCGCCTCGCGGAACATGCCCATGCGCTCCTTCGTCTCGGGGAAGCCGTAGCCGTAGGCGCGCCACTCGTGCTCGTACCAGCCCGCGCCGAAGCCGGCGTAGAGACGGCCGTTGCTGGCGACGTCGACGGTGCTGGCGATCTTGGCGAAGAGCGCCGGGTTGCGGTAGCCGTTGCAGCTGACCATCTGCCCGACGTTGATCCGCTCCGTGTCGCGGGCGAGCGTGGCGGTGATCGTCCAGCACTCGAAGGTGGTGTTCATCGTCGGTTCGGGAGTGGTGTGGAAGTGGTCGTAGACCCAGATCGAGTCGAAGGCGGTCTTCTCGTCCGCTTCCTTCGCGACGCTGGTCATCGCCTCGAACTGCTCGACCGGGTCTTCGATGTCGATGAGGTCCATCTTCCATCCCTGCGGGACGAAGACGCCGAATCGGATGGCCATGGGGAACTCCTGTGGTGCCTGCCGGTAGCCACGCGGCCTTGCCCGGCGCTTCGGAGGACGGGAGTCTCCCATCACCAGCCCGACCGTCGAGCCAGTCCGTGTTCACGGCTCCGACAACCATCATCGCAAGGATTCGGCCAGCCGTGAACCGATGAAGGTTTTCGGTTTGGCCCGGGTCTTGCTGGGGTGGCATCACGGGATATCATCAGGATGCACACATCAAGCACGCAACCGGGGGAGCGCCAGATGGGACGACCCGAGATCACCGACGACCAGCGCGAAATCGCCGTGGAGATGCTCGCCAACGCGATCCGCAAGGATGCCCACCTGCGTGCCCGGGCGCGCGCCGTCGCCGAACAGGGCAATCCACTCACCGCATCGATGGCGAAACGCCGGGCAGAACCCTCCGAGCGCTACATCGCCGGCATGTGCGACCTGATCCGGGTGATGTTCGTGGACGGCGGCGCCGTCGCGGAGTCCTGCCTGGAAGACGCCTACGCGCAGGCGATGGGCGTCTCGCCGCCACCCACCGATACGAGGGCGAACTTCCACTGACTGCAAGACAATCACGAGCCGCAAACAGAGACAGTCTTCGACGTCGAGGATTGCAGGGCACTCCTGCGTGCCGCCGAAGACACCGGCCCGGCTGTGGGAACGCATAGCTTCAACCCGAAGTTCGCATTGCCCCCCCAAATGCTCAGCTTTCTCAAGTATGGAGATCTTGAGCATCTGGGGATGCCTGGGACACCCAATGGCTTCATACGAACTTCGCCCGATTGACCCTGCCATCGGGCGATGGGATCCCTGTAGTGCCGCCCCTGTGGCGGCCCGCGACGAACGGCCGCCACAGGGGCGGCTACAGACGGGTTTCAACCACGAATCACCCGACTTGAGCATCTGGAAAATCCCCGGCGCTCCGAAAGACGTCACCACATGCTCAAGATGGTCCAGATGCTCATGCGATTTGAGCACCTGGGACAGGCGTCCGATGGCAGACATCGGCGATCGCGCCGAATGGCTACGTCTTCTGCAGATCGATGGCGATCGAGTTCATGCAGAACCGCGCGCCATCGTACTCGCGCGGGCCGTCGTTGAAGACGTGCCCGAGGTGGCTGTGACAACGCGCGCAGCGGACCTCCGTGCGCCGCATGCCGAAAGTATTGTCCTCCAGATACTCCACCGCGCCGGGCAGCGCCTCGCCGAAGCTGGGCCAGCCGCAGCCGTGGTCGTACTTGGTGCCGCTGTCGAAGAGCGGGTTGCCACAGGCGGCGCAGCGGTAGGTGCCCTCGTCCCAGACGGCGTTGTACTCGCCAGTAAAGGGCCGTTCCGTGCCGGCCTGGCGCAGCACCCGGTACCGATCGGGGCCGAGCACCTGTTGCCACTCCTCTTCTGTCTCCGGGATCGGCTTCAGCCCGGGATCTTCGGTCGCGGTCTCGTGGTCGCCGCCGCTGACCGGCGCCGGCGAGATCGCGCAGGCGACCCCCGTGCCCTTCAGGCCGCAATAGCCATTCGGCACCTTGTGCAGGTACTGCTGGTGGTACTCCTCGGCGTAGTAGAACGCGCCAGCATCGACGATCTCGGTGGTGATCGGATCGTTCCCGGCCTCGCGCAGGGCCGTGTCGTAGTCGGCCAGCACACGCGCCGCCACCTCGCGTTGCGCATCGTTGTGCGTGAATATCGCCGAACGGTACTGGCTGCCGATGTCGTTGCCCTGGCGCATGCCCTGGGTCGGGTCGTGCGCCTCGAAGAAGACCTTCAGCGGCTCCTCGTAGCCGATCTTCGCCGGGTCGTGAATGACGAGCACAGTTTCGGCGTGGCCGGTGTCGCCGGTGCACACTTCCTGATAGGTCGGATTGGGGGTGTAACCGCCGGCATACCCCGCCGCCGTGGTCCAAACGCCGTCGAGCTCCCAGAAGAGCCGCTCGGCACCCCAGAAGCAGCCCAAGCCGAACGAGGCAACCTCCAGGCCGTCCGGGAACGGCGGGGTCATCTTCGTGCCGAGCACGGCGTGCATGCCGCTGATCTCGAACGTCGGGGTGGAGCGACCTGGAAGGGCGTCCGCCGGATCGACGTTCCGCACCCTGTGGCCGAAGATCCGATCCCACTTCTCCTTGATCGCCATGTGGCTTCCTTTCCCGATGGTGGTGCTGATGGGTAATGGCGGGAGCGCCGTCCCGATATGCGGTCCCTTGCACTATACGCCGATTCCAGGCCGCGGGTTCGCCGATGTCGCCGTCGTTGTGTAACGTCGGGTACCGGCGTGCGGGTGTAGCGACAGCAAGATTGGAGTCCGTCGAGTCGCGCATCCCGTGGCACAATCGACGCAAGACGAACGCGGCCGGCGATCTCGCGCGGGCAGCCAGAGCGGAGTCACGACCTATGCCCACCCTGCAGGATCTTCTCCACAACGCGCGGCAGACGGTGCCGGAACCGGATGTTGCCACCGTTCTGCAACATGACCAGCCCCTCCGACCAACCCTGATCGACGTCCGCGAGCAGGATGAGGTCGATCAGGGCATCGTCGACGGCGCGGTCCACATCCCTCGGGGGTACCTCGAGCTGCGCATCGAACAGGCGGTGCCCGACCATGACGCGCCTGTGGTTCTCTACTGCGCGGGGGGCACCCGCTCGCTGCTGGCGGCGAAGGCGATGCAGGAGATGGGCTACGCGAACGTCGCCTCGCTGGAGGGCGGTTTCAACGCCTGGAAAAGCGCCGGCGCGCCGTGGTCGGTGCCCACCGCGCTCACCGCCGAGCAACGCCGGCGCTACAGCCGCCACCTGCTACTGCCGGACGTGGGCGAGGCGGGGCAGGCGAAGCTGCTCGACGCGAAGGTGCTGCTCATCGGCGCGGGCGGGCTCGGCTCGCCGGCGGCGCTCTACCTCGCCGCGGCGGGGATCGGCACGCTGGCCGTGATCGACGACGACGTGGTCGACGCCAGCAACCTCCAGCGCCAGGTGATCCACACTACGGACGCGATCGGACAATCCAAGGCGCAATCCGCGCAGCGCGCGATCGAGGCGCTCAACCCGGACGTCAATGCGGTCGCTATCGAGGATCGCCTCACCCCCGACAACGTCTTCGACGTCATCGACGGCTACGACGTGATCGTGGACGGCTCGGACAACTTCGCCACGCGCTACCTGCTCAACGACGCGACCGTGCTGCGGAAGATCCCGGTGGTGCACGGCAGCATCTTCCGCTTCGACGGGCAGGTGACGGTGCTCGACCCCCGCGACGACGCCAGCCCCTGCTACCGCTGCCTGTTCCCGTCTCCGCCGCCGCCGGAGCTGGCGCCGAACTGCGCCGAGGCGGGTGTGCTGGGGGTACTGCCCGGCGTGATCGGCCTGTTGCAGGCGACCGAGGCGATCAAGCTGGTGCTGGAGCTCGGCGAGCCGCTGGTCGGGCGACTGCTGATGTACGATGCGCGCTCGATGGACTTCCACACCCTGCGTGTGAAGCGGTCGCCCTTCTGCCCGATGTGCGGCGAGGATGGTCCCGATTCGCTGGAGGGCATCACCTACGACGATATCTCCTGCGCGATCCGGCCGGACATCACCGCGTCCGTGGCGGACTGACGCGACAGACGCCTGGCGTCTGCACCGTCCACCTCAATCGTCACTCCGAACCGGCGCGAAGCGCCGTTGCCGAGGAGTCCTCCCCACTGACTCCCCTCCCATGGAGGGAAGAACCCTCCCCGCGCGAAGCGCCAGCAGCTTGCTGCCGCACGCCAGGTGATCCAGGATTCGACAAGTGCCTCCCATTTGGCTGCGCTTCGCGCGGGGGTGCTTCGACACACCGATGACCTGAAAGCCATCGGCGGCTCAGCAAGACGGTCATCGCATGCCCGTCGACACGGCGGAACCATGATTGAAGTGACGACAATTCCCGCGAATCAGGAGCACTTCACCCGACTGATGGCATTCGCCCATGAGGTACTGAATGTCTGCGACGAGGCCGGTGTTGAGCCGATGCTGGATGGCGGCCTCGCGGTGTTCGCGTACACGCGGAACCCGGCGCTGGAAGTTCGCGACGTCGATTTTGGGTGCCCTGAATCGGACCTTCCTCGGCTCTGCCGAGCCCTGCAGCGGCGTGGGATCCACTGCGAGATCCAGAGCTGGCACGTCCTGCAGGCCCGACGGGACAGACTGAAGGTCGAGTTCGGCGCTTTCGAGCACTGGAACCGCGGAATTCCGCGCGACCATGAGGTGATGCAGATCGCCGGGATCGAGTTCCGGGTGCTCGGCCTCGACGGTCTGCGAGAGCAGTACCGGCGCGGCGTCGTGAACACTGCCGAGGGCGCCATCGACAGCGACCCGGTCAAGCATCAGGCCAGCCGCGAAAAGCTCCGGCTGCTCGATGCAAGCAAAGCCACATCGATGTAGCGGAGGGCTTGACCGCGCTGTCAACGTCGCGGGCAACAACGTCGGCGCGGTCAATGCCCTCCTGTGCGAAATGACCTCCATCGTCGATGGAGGACGCCATTGGCGGCGCGGTCGCTGGCCGAGGGCGACCATCGGATGCGCCGCCAAGACGTCCGCTACGACTGGTTTGCCGCCCCAATCCGCGCCAACACTGTCTGGCCGTTACGCGTTGGTTCCATCCCAGGAAATCTCCACCTTTGGCGGGGTCTTGAGCG
Source organism: Chloroflexia bacterium (assembly GCA_030430125.1). Lineage (GTDB taxonomy): Bacteria > Chloroflexota > Chloroflexia > Thermomicrobiales > UBA6265 > JACCVC01. The sequence goes on from JAUIGA010000177.1 coordinate 6,414, forward strand.
TCTGCGAAACGACGCAGTAGCGCTCGGTCAGCTCGGCAAGCTTCGCGATGCGATCCTCCGGACCGTCGGCGTCGAGGTCGACCAGCACCCGGATCGCGGTGTACCCAACCGGGACATCCCGGTCGACGCCGAGCGTCCCGCGCGCGTCCCACTCGCCCTCGACGCGCAGGTCGAGACGGTTGATCGTCACCTTCGACGCCGCCGCGACCAGCCGCAACGTCACCTCGTAGCACGCCGCCAGCGAGGCGAGCAGCACGTCGCCGGAGCAGGGCGTGTCCTCGGTTCCACCGACCGAGCGGTGCGCGCCGACATCGAACACCGCGCCAGATTCACCGTCGATGGCGATGCGGATCTTCCCGATCTCGGCGTCTTCCGGCGTGACGCTGTGGACGACCGTCACCTGCCTGCCCAGCTCCGGTGATTCCCGGTAAGCATCCTTCAGCGCGCGCTGCCGGTCCTTGAACGGCACGCGGCGCGCGTCGATATTGCGCTGTGAATCCAGAGCGCGATGGACGGTTTCGGCCAGGCGCTGACCGGCCTGGTGCAGAGTGGTTCTATCCTCGATATCCGCCATGTCGGCCTCCCAGCCTGGGTCACGCCTGCCAGGCGTCGGACCAGCGCAGCACGCGACGCTGGAGCAACCCAAGCAGGACATCGGTGCCCTTGCC
>JAUIGA010000178.1 GCA_030430125.1 Chloroflexia bacterium
CATCCTCATCTCCATCGCGGCGGCCTCGGTCGGGTTCGCCATGGCGGCCAACCAGAATGTGGTGTCGAACTTCTTCGAGGACAGCCTCGGACTCAGCGGCCCGCAGTTCGGCTACATCACCGCCATTCGCGAAATCCCCGGGTTCCTGCTCATCTTCCTGACGGCCCTGTTCTACCGGCTCTCGTTGCCACACCTCACCGCCGGCGCGCTCATGCTGCTGGCGATCGGGTACGGCTTGTTCGGGACCGCCACCTCATTCTGGACCGTCGTGCCGTGGGTGATCATCTCTTCGATGGGCTACCACACCTGGTTGCAGACACAAACTGCGCTCGGCATGAGCCTCACCACGGAGAACCGGTCCGGCGCCGTGCTGGGCAAGATCTCCGCGGTCACTCAGGGCGGGTCGCTCGCGGCGATGGCGTTCGTCCTGCTCGCGTTCTCCTTCGGCTGGCTCGATTTCACCGGCACCTTTGTCATCACCGGGGTGGTCGCCGCCATCGCCGCGCTCGCGATCGTGCGGTTTCCGCACCTCCACGATGGCAAGCTGCAGGAGGTCGCGCCTCGTCGCGAGCGCCTCGTATTCCGCCGGGAGTACCGCCTGTATTACCTGCTCAGCCTGCTCGACGGCGCGCGCCAACAGATCTTTTTCTCGTTCGGGCTGTGGGTGCTGGTCGACCATTTCGACCTCGGCGTGCCGGCGATCTCCGCGGTGATGCTGGTCGTCTCGTTCGGCGCCATGGTGCTCGGCCCGTGGATCGGTCGCCAGATCGACCTCCGCGGCGAGCGACAGATGCTCGGCGTGGTCAATGTCGGGTACATCGTCGCGCTGCTGGGTTATGCGCTGGTCGACCAGATCGGCGTGGCGCTGGTCTGCTATGTCATCTACTCGTTCATCTTTCCGTTCTCGACGATGGGCGCCGCCATCTACCTGCGCAAGATCGCCGTGTCGAGTGATATCGCGCCGTCGCTGGCGATGGGATTGACCATGCAGCACGCGGCGGCGGTCGTGGTGCCCATCGTGACCGGCTTCGTGCTGAACTACGTCGGCTACCAGATTCCCTTCCTCATCGCCAGCGGGTTCGCCGTGGTGACCTTGTTCGTCACCCGCATGCTGGATCCTTCCACCCAGAAATCCCCGCAGCGGCTGCGTGAGGATGCCGCCCGCGCCACGGCCTGACCAAACCGAGTCTCCTGCTCGCTGCCACCGTCCTCATCGAATCCCCGCAACCACCAGTCGGGCGCTATCGCATGCGCACCGCAAGCCCGCTTCCGGCGAACGGGTATTGACATCCCTGCCATTGCTGCTACGGTATGCGTGTCATCACACAACATCGTGTTTCATCAAACAGAACGACCGTCCGACACATCCGGGGATTTTCGATGAGGGCAACCACCGACCTTTCCGCGCAAGAGCAGTTCGAGCGGGCTGGGCATGTGCTCGCGGGGGGCGTCTCCGCCTCGATGCGAATGAACCCCTACCTCGGCCACCCGCTGTACCTCAGCCGGGGCGATGGACCGTATCTCTTCGACCTTCAAGGCAAGCGCTACATCGATTTCAACCTGTCCAACGGCGCGGCGATCCTGGGACACAATCACCCGGCGGTGCGGACCGCGGTCGAGCAGGGGGTCGAGGCGGGGATCATCGCCGCGGCCGAAATGCCGTATCACGCCGAGCTCGCCACCCAGCTGGTCGAGATCATCCCGGCAGCGGAGCGCGTGCGATTCGCGACCGTCGGCACGGAAGTGACCGTGCTGGCGCTGCGTATCGCTCGACACGCCACCGGTCGCGTGAAGTACCTCAAGTTCGACGGCCACTTCCACGGTCTCGCCGAGCAATGGCTCTACCGGCGCGACACGGATGCCGAAACGGTCGTGCCATCCTCCGGCGGTGTGCCGGACGACGGCGGCGCCGATGTGGTGATGGTGCCCTGGAACGACACGGACGCCTTCGAGGCGGCCATGCGAACGCATGGCGACGAGCTCGCCGCGGTGATCTGCGAGCCGATCCACTTCAACGCGGGCTGCATCCCACCCGCGCCCGGATTCCTGGAGCTGCTGCGCAGCGAGACGACCCGGCATGGTGTCGTCCTGATCTTCGACGAGGTGCTTTCCGGCTTCCGCACCGCGCTTGGCGGTGTCCAGGCCGAGACCGGCATCACGCCTGACCTCACGACCCACGCCAAGGCGCTGGCGAACGGCATGCCGCTGGCGTCGCTGTCGGGCCGGCGTGACCTGATGGAGACGCTGGTACCGACCGGTCCGGTGGCGCACAGTGGCACCTATTCCGGTCACCTGCTCAGCGTGCTCGCCGCTCTCGCAACGATCGAGGAGCTGCGCCGACCCAGCGTCTACGACGACCTCAACGCGCGGTCGCAACGCTTCTACAACCAGCTCCAGGGCATCTTCGATCGTCACGACCTGCCGGTGGTGGTGCAGGGTCGTGGCGGCCGCTTCGGCATGTACTTCGGCCGGCGCGGAGCGGTGACGACCGTCGCCGACGCCGCCGGTCATGACCACGAGCTCAACGCCCGCTTCAATCGCGCGTGCGTGGAACGCGGGCTCTACGTACACCCGTACACCCGGGCTGGCGCTCCGGGTCATGCCGGCATCTCGCTGGCGCACACGGATGCGGTGCTGGACGATGCCCTCGCGATACTCGACGATGCGGCGAGCGTCGTACGGGCGTGATGACCACACAAGGGGCGAGCCATGGCCGATGACCACGATGACCAGCAGGGGCACGGATATCGCATCGCGGTGGTGGATCGAGCCTTCGACGTGCTGGAGCTGCTGGCGACGGCACCCGGTCCACTCGGCGTCACTGACATCGCGAGACAAGTGGGTTCGACCAAATCCGCCACCTGGCGAATGCTCGTCAACCTCGAAGCGCGAGGGTACGCCGTCAAGGACCCCGCCACTTCCCGGTACTCGATCGGCCCGCGCCTGGCCGACCTCGGGCTGCGCGGCGGCAGCCGGGCCAACCTGGTGCAGGCGGCCCGTCCATATCTCGAGTCGCTGAGCCGCACCTTCGGCGAAACGGCCAACCTCGGCGTGCTCGATTCCGGACAGGTGCTGTATATCGACATCGTCGAAAGCCCGCGCGACCTGCGGATGGCTGCCCGGGTGGGCGCGCGGGACGCCCTGCATGCCACCGCGCTGGGCAAGGCGATGTTGGCCTACCTGCCCGGCGAAATGGTTGAGGAAGCGCTCGCCCAGCCCCTCGAAGCGCGAACGACCCGCACGATCACCACCCCGGATCGTATCCGGGACGATCTCACCCGAATTCGGGAATCCGGCATAGCGTCGGAGGTTGGCGAGAACGAGGTCGCGGCCGCCTGTTTCGGGGTGCCGGTGTTCGGGCCCGACGGTGACGCGATCGCCGCGATCAGCCTGGCGGGACCGGAGCAGCGCATGACCGAATCCGGCGCGGATCGCATCTGCGAGGCGCTGCGCCTCGCCGGCGAGGCCGTGACAGCGCGCATTGGCGGCCGGTGGCGCACCGGTCCGGACCGCAACCACGACGAGGGGCGATGACGACATGGTTCACCTGATAGCCGGCGGCATCATGCACGAAACCCATACCTTTTCGGCGGAGCCAACACCGTTGGATGCGTTCACCGTCTGGCGAGGCGCGGAGCTGAGCGGGTTCGCGGGCGCGAATCACTCCATGGGCGGCGTCGTGGATGCCGCCCGGGAGCTGGGCGCGACCGTATCGCACACCTATCTGGCGCAGGCGACCTCCACCGCACCGGTTACCGGCGCACTCTTCGAGGAGATGGTCGGGGAACTGCTGCAAAGCATCGAACGGGCGCTCCCGGCCGACGGCGTCGTGCTCACCCTGCACGGCGCGATGGTCGCGGAAGGTTGCCTGGAAGCGGACGCGGAGATCGTCCGGCGCGTGCGGTCGCTGGTGGGGCCGGATATGCCAATTGCCGTCACGCTCGACCTGCACGCGAACACCGGGCAGGCGCTGATCGACGCCGCCACAATCGTGGTCGGGTATGACACGTATCCCCACATCGACCTCAACGAGCGCGCGCAGGAGGCGACCCGCCTGCTGGTGCGAACCATTCGCGGCGAGATCGCGCCAACCATGGCGCTGGCCCGGCCGCCCCTGCTGCCCGTGCCCCAGGCGATGTACACATCGCAGCATCCGTTCAAGACCATCTTCGACCGCGCGTTCGCGATGGAATCGGAGGGGCGCGCGCTCACCGTGACCGTCGCCGGCGGGTTCGCCTATGCAGATGGACCGTCTACCGGCTTGAGCATCCTCGTCACCACAGATGACGATGCGCTCGCGGCGCGAACGCTGGCGAACGAGCTGGCGGAGCTGGCCTGGTCGCTCCGGGACGACATGCGGGTGGTGAACACCGCCCCCGACGCCGCGGTGGCCGAAGCGATCGCCTTCCCGGAAGGCCCGGTGATGCTGGTCGATGTGGGGGACAACATCGGCGGCGGCACGCCCGGCGACGGCACGGTGCTGCTGGCCGAACTCCTGCGCCAGGGCGCCAGGGACGCGGTGATGGTGATCGCCGATGCCGACGCGGTGCGAGACGCGTTCGCGGCGGGCGTTGGCGGTATCGTCGAGACCCGGGTCGGTGGCAAGGCGGACGACCGCCACGGGGCGCCGGTGCCGATCCGAGGTCGGGTGCGGCTCTTGTCGGATGGCCGCTGGGTCCACGAGGGCCCCGAAAACGCCGGCGTCGCCGCCGAACCGGGGCTGACCGCGGTGGTGGATGTGGAGGGCGTCACGCTGGTACTCAACAGCAGGAAGATCGCGCCGGGCGACCAGCAGCAGCTCAAGTCCGTGGGGATCGATCCGATTCGCCAGAAGATCATCGTCGTGAAGGCGGCCGTGCGCTGGCGAGGCGGGTTCGGGCCGATCGCAAAACGCGCGATCCACGTCGCCACGCCGGGTCTGGGCGATGTCGACCTGTCACGGTTCGATTTCAACCATCTCACCCGGCCCATCCACCCGCTGGACGACGACATCAATTGGCACGGGTGACGCTCGATGGACCGAACCACCCTGCTGCGACTCAACTGCCAACTATCCAGAGTTTGGGGGGACTCATGTCTCAAGATTGCCGGAAAACCAGGACATGTAAGGAGAACACCTGCATGACAACATCCGAACCATCGGTGCTGCTGGCGGATATGACCTGGCCGGAAGCGCGAGATGCAATTCAGGCGGCACAGGTCGCTATCATCCCGGTTGGCTCAACAGAACAGCACGGACCGGGAATGACGGTGTCGACCGACATCGTGATGGCGGCAGCCGTGGCGGAGCGGGTCGCGCAGGCCATGGCTCCACGCGCAATCGTTGCGCCGCCGCTGCCCTATGGCCTTTCCTCCCACCACATGAGATTTCCCGGCTCAATCACGATCTCGGCCGCGACCTTCGGCACTGTACTCAAGGAGGTGATGCATTCGCTCAAGGCGCATGGAATCGACCGGTTCCTTCTACTGAACGGCCACGGCGGGAATCAGGCCGCGCTTTCGGTGATCACAACGGAAGCATGTCAGGAGCTGGGGGTCAAGGTCGCGACAGCTCTCTATCTCGCAGGAGCGTATGACCTTGTTCAGCAACATTTCGGACGCACCTACGCGCATGCCTGCGAGATCGAGGCCTCAGTCGCGCTGGCCGCTGCGCCGGCCCTGGTACGACAGCATGCCTTGGAGAAAGGAGAGGAGCTGCCGGCGGCATATCGGCATGCCGGGCTACCCGGCGGGACCACCCCGGCCGGGTCGTTCGTGACGACAGCCGCCCCGTTTGAGGATCTCACGCGGAACGGTAATCTCGGCGATCCTCGGCTTGCATCGGCAGATGTCGGTGAGGCAGTGGTGGCGCTGGCCGTCGAGCGTCTCATCGAATTTCTTGAGGACTTTACCGCTGAGTAGCGCCAGGAGCGACTCAGAGAACGAGGAGTACTTCACATGCATCAACATTTCACACGTCGACAGGTTGTGGGAGCAGGCGTGCTTGCCGGCGGGGCGATCCTCGCACCACAAATAGCCATGCTTGCCGGCGCGCAGGAAGAACCAGTCGCCGGCGGCACCCTGCGCGTCGGGCGCTCCGGTGATTTCCTGCACTTCGATCCGTTCTTTTCGCTCACACAGAACCTGCCCATGTACCGACAGCTGTACGACACGCTGGTGGTGTACGACGTCGAGTTGAACCCGCAGCCGGCCCTGGCGGAAAGCTGGGAGTTCTCGGACGATCGCCTGAACGCGCGGTTCACCTTGCGCCAGGGCGTCACCTTCCACAACGGGCGAGACTTCACATCCGCTGACGTGGTCAAGAATCTGGAGCGAGCCCAGGATGATTCGCTGAGCCACTCACTGTTCGGCTATACCCGGACGATTTCCGGCATCAGCGCGCCGGACGACTTCACTGTCGAGATCACCTTCAGTGAACCAGCCAACACGATCTGGGACCTCCTTACCGTGATGGGGATCGTCGCCCCGGAGGCGTTCGCGGAACCGCTCACCGAGCCCATCGGCACTGGTCCTTTCGCGTTCGAGACATGGATGCCAGGTCAGGAGGCTCGCTTCATCCGAAACGAAAATTATTGGCGCGAGGGTCTGCCATACCTCGATGAGGTGATCGTGCGCGCACTGCCGGATCAGCAGGCGGCGGTCGCCAGCCTCGAAGCGGGAGAGTTGGACGTCATCCGAGGTATCCCGCTCAATGAGGTGGCGCGCCTCCGGGAGTCGAGCGATCTCGAGGTGGTGCTCGGCACTGAAGCGTCGCAGTTCTACACCTTCTACTGCAACGTCGACCGTCCGCCATTCGACAGCGCCGAGGTCCGCCAGGCGATGTCACATGCGATCGACCGGCAAACCATCGTCGATACCGTATTGTTCGGAGTCGGCAATGCCACGCAGACGCCGTTCCCAGAGTGGTCTCTCGCGTACAACGAGGCCCATGTCGACATGTTCCCCTACGATCTCGACCGGGCGCGCGAGCTGCTGGAGCAGGCCGGGTATGGAGACGGGTTCGAGGCGACCGTAGTAACAACATCCGACAACGCCGAGCAGCGCAACATGGCGCAGATCA
>JAUIGA010000179.1 GCA_030430125.1 Chloroflexia bacterium
CGTCCGTGTCGTCCGTCGCGTCGGTGTCATCCGTCGCGTCAACGTCGTCGACTGCATCGGTGTCATCGGTCGCGTCGGTGTCATCCGTCGCGTCGGTGTCGTCGACCGCGTCCGTGTCGTCCGTCGCGTCGGTGTCATCCGTCGCGTCGGTGTCGTCGACCGCGTCCGTGTCGTCCGTCGCGTCGATGTCGTCGACCGCGTCAACGTCGTCGACTGCATCGGTGTCATCGGTCGCGTCGACCGAATCGTCCACGGCGTCGGTATCGTCCGTCGCGTCCGTGTCATCGCCATCGTCGGCGCCATCCAGCGGCTCTATCCGGAATATGGCCCCGTCCCGCGGTGCGCCCGTCTGGTCTACAACCAGAAGCTCAAGCTGCCCGCCGTCGCCCCCATCATCGGTACCCTGACCCGAGGCAACGATCGGCCCCAACATCACGAAGTGGGCGACCATGAGGCATGACGCCAGCACCCGTATGAATACCGACGATCGCCTGAATATCGACATATCCTCCTCCAGTCCCTGGCGCTATCGTGTGCACCGAATCCGTCGCGCAGCTGCCGCGTCAAACAGCGACGTCGATCTCGGAGAACACCGACGACAGCCACATCTTTGGCAGGCTACATTAGGAATCCTAACTAGTACGACGGCTTAATGGAATACAGTACCTGCCGTACGAATGTCCTAGACCTGTAGTACTGTGTTGTCTGATTTTCTTCTGAGACGTTTGTGCTGGTTCATTAGTACCAGTAACTGGATCGACAGGGAGACCTTCGGCCCATGCCGATAATCCTGTTACAGGTCAACATAGCTATACGCATGTGACTCGTGACAGTGCCGGCCGGGCGGCATCATCACCAACATCCGCCCACGGGGCGATTCTGCGGTGCTTCGCCCGGATGCACCGGCTCAAACACCGAAGACCGGTCAGGTGTGCCGGTCTTCGGTCCTGCTTCTTTCGGGTTTGGGAGCAATTCGCCGGCCAGATGGTCGATGGCCGCACGCGTCGACCGGTCCGTGCCCTGGATCGGATCAGGAACAGATCGACAGCGAGTGTCGCGTCACGATCCCAAAGAGGCTCGCGATCCGGACACGATCACGATCAGACGCATCGGAACTGGGAGAGCACGTTGCGACGCACCGGAGCCTCGTCGCCGTCCAGCACAGTGGACTGGCGCATCCGGTAGATCTGGACCCCCTCAAGCGCGACATCGCCGCCGTAGTGCGCGTTCCATGTCCGGCAGGTGTAGGCGGCGAACGCGCGGCGCTCGTCCTGCTTCGATTCACGCGTAAGCGCGGTGAGGTACTTCCGCCAGTACTTGTCGGTGTAGTACTCGCCCACGATGTCGTCCGGCTGCTCCCAGGAGAGCGGCGGCACCTTCGCGAGGTCCTGATGCACGATCGGCGTCAACACGTCGATCTCCCGGCCGTCCGCGAGCACCCCACGCACCACGATCCAGACGGTTGCCTTCGACGGCGCCGGCGCGAACATGTTCCACGACTGGTACAGCCCGGTCCCGTAGGCGAACGGGCGCGTCTCGGCAGGCATGGTGAACGCCGACACGGTCGCGACGTTCCACAACAGCACGAACACGATGCAGAACGCCATGAAGAGGTTGGTGATCGGCAGCGATCGCACCACCCGAGGCGGCTCGTCGTCCTCGACCGGAGCTGGCGGCTCCGGAGGCGATTCGGCGCTCGACCCGGCGTCACGATGCCCGGAGTAGCCCGGATCACCCGTGTGTACCGTGGTCGCCAGCTGCAGCGAGCCGCCGACCGCGAACGCCGGTTGCACGCGCTCACGCGCCACGCCGGCGAATCGCTCCAGCCGTCGCGGCAACTGGTCGAGCCAGCCGGACAACCGCGGCGACACCCGTCGCAACGCGGTATCCCAGAACCACGTCGGGAGCACGCTGGTCATGCACAACGCGCTGATCCACGGGAACAGCCCAACATCCATGGTCAGGAAGATCCCCGCGTGGAACATCATGATCGATGCCACGGCCAGGGTTCGCGACTGCCCGTTGAACCACGGCAGGAACAGCAGGACCGGCACCAGGAATTCCAGCGCCAGGCTGCCGTGGGTGAACACCCGCAGCAGCTCGGGAAACTGCGACAGGTACTCACCGAACGGCTTGGTGACGTGATGCGCGTGCAGCGCATACTCCAGCGCCGTACCATCCGTCCGCCATTCCGGACTCGACTTCAGGATGGCGGTGAACACGTAAAGACTGGCGATCTGAACGTAGAGCCCCACGGTCGCCAGGGAGAGAAACCGATAGTCCAGCCGCCGCCGGTCCAGGCCGCTGCGCACGCTGTCGAGCGACCAGACCTGCCCCAGCGGCAGGAACATCATCCAGAACAGCAACACCCGCAGGAAGGTGTCGGCGCCGCTGAGCACCAGCGGGTTGCGGACCTGCAGCGAGGTGATCATTACCCAGACGATCACGCTCATGGTCCGCGTGCGATACCCCAGCGCCAACCCAACCGCGGCCGCGGCGGTTATCACCAGGCAGACCATCTGGAACGCGTACAGGTCGTTGATGAGGTTGACCGACCATCGCCACCGCACGAACGAATCGAGCAGCAGCGACCGGGGCAGCACGCCCTCATCGGTATAGTGGACCCGCAGGTTGCCCACCCGGTTGAGCACGTCGACGAAGACGACGACCGCCATCACGATGCGGAACAGGGCGAGGGACCGCAGATCCGCGCTGAAGACCGCCCCGATACGGGTGTTCTCCCACCGCCGCAGCTGCCACCAGCGCGGCGTCGACGTCCCGTCGTCGTTGCGGGTTCCGACCGAAAAGGCTCGCGCTCCGGATTCCACCGCGGATCTGACCTGCTTCATCCCTGTCCTCCGGCCCCGTGGCGCGTGTCCGCCGAACGCACCTGCTCCGCGATCATATTCCGCCTTCGGCATCGGCCTGCTCGTCGACTGGCTCCTGCGGGTTATCCAGCACGTCATCCGCCACGACGGTCGGCTCGGCCGTCTCGCCGGCATCCTCGCCCAACCCCGGCGCGTCGCCAGCCATCATCAGGAACACGACGACCGAAACGGTACCGGCATCCTCGTCATCGGCGGCCACCACCGCGACCCCGGCCAGCTCCCCGGTATCCGTCGAGAACAGGCCGCTTACGACGCGGTCGGTGTCCGGATCGCCCTGCACGACGCCACAGGCGATCATGGCGGCAAGCTCGCCGTCCGACCGCTCGATCACGACCACGTGCGGCTCGGTCACGATGTCCGCATACGCCACGTCGACACTGGCCGCGAAGGACAACGGCATCACGCCATCCTGCCCACCTGCCTCCGGCGTCGCGTCCGGCATGTCCACGATCGGGCGCAGGTCCGGCGTTTCGCAATCGCCCTCGGACACCCGCGCCGCCAGCGAGCCTTCCGGCTCAGACTGCGCCAGGGAGCCGGCAACCGGCACCGCCGCGATCAGGAGCACAAAAAGCCAGGCTGTCAAAAGGAAGGGTCGTCGTTTCGTCATTGCCATCGTCCCCGGCGCGGATACCAGCCATGAGGTGGGGTCATTGTGACACAACGGTGCAAACGCGCAGCCGTTGCGACAAACGCGTCTAATGGGTGTGCCGTTGATTGGGAATACACCGCGCCTCAGCGCTCCAGCCGAGCAACCCTGCCGTGCGAAATCGCCACGCGAAGCATCGCACGGATATCCTGCCGCGCACCCAACGGCAGCGCGGGATCGGCCAGCAATGCCGCAATCTGCACCAGGTCGGGATCGTCCCAGGTATCGGAGCGATACCCGCAGGCCGCCAGCAGCCGGTCGCGGTCAGCCATCGGCAGCGCCATCGCATCGGCCAGCTGCACGACCGTCTCCCGTTCCGGCTCGCGGGTGCCTTGTTCCAGCCGCGTGATCGTGCTGGGATCGAGTCCGGCGCGTTTGGCCAGATCCGCCTTGGACCAGCTCCGCGCCATCCGCAACGCCTCCAGGAGCCGCGGGAACGTCACCGCCCCGGGATGCGCGACCGTCGTGGCCAGCACTTCGTCCCCCGGTGCAGCCACACCCGGGGAGGGCAGCTCGCCCTGCTGAATGACCTGATCCTCCACCACACCCTCCACCAGCGTCGCCAGCACGCATCGTTGTTGCAAGCATACCGGAACCCGGCAACTGACCGGAGCTCCCCCAGCCGATCGCCCAGCGACGCGACGCGCAACCTCCGATTTCCGCCCGCACCGGCTCGCTCCGACGGTACGCTTCGCCCGGGAACCCGGCTCGCTTGCTACACTGCCTCAACACGCTGGCGACGACGGGAACCGAGGTGCGCCCAATCTATGTTGTCGCACCCTACTACTCCAATTTAGACAGCGCGGGAGCACGGAATCATGGCGAAATACTGGGACGGCAGGAGGATCCGCCTGCGCGGCATCGAGCCAGGCGACGAAGCGGCGCACTTCCGTGTCAACCAGGAGGATGACATCTCCCGGTTCCAGTGGGTGATGTACCCGCCGGTGTCGCGCGCCGCCACGCGCAAGTGGTCGGAGGAGGCCGCCGTCGCGCGCCTGGAGGGGTTTCCCCTGTCGAACCACGAGTTCACCGCGCAGATGGAAACGCTCGCCGATGGCGTGCTTGTCGGCAGCATTGCCACGCACCACGCCGACCCGAGAGCCGGCGTGTTCAGCTATGGCCTTCACGTCGAGGAGGAGTTTCGCGGCCACGGGTATGCGAGCGAGGCGATCTGCCTGATCCTCCGCTACTACTTCCAGGAGTTGCGCTACCAGAAGTGCAACGTCGAGGTGATGGCGATCAACGTGCCGTCACAGAAGCTGCACGAGGCGCTCGGCTTTCAATTGGAGGGACGCCGCCGGCGGGTGGTCTACACCCACGGCGAACACAGCGACATGATCGAGTACGGCATCACCATCGAGGAATTCCGCGACCTCCACCCGGACTACTGGCGACGAGAATAGGCGGACACACCATGCATGCCACCGATGGCGGGCCGGCATGCGCCCATGATGACGACGGCCATGACGGACCGCGTGCAGGCCCGGGCCGCAGTGCCCGGGCGCGTCGGTTGGGGTCTGGTGACGAGCCTGGAAACCGACGACATGGTTCTCGCCAACCGACGTGGGGCGAACGCTCGACCCGAAAGTCTGTAGCGGAGGGCTTGGCCGCGCTACCGGCGCGATTGGGTATCAACGCCGGCGCGGCCAATGCCCTCCTGACCCACTTCGGCGCGACCACCTCGCGCGTGTTGCCGTGTTTGACGACAGGACGCCATTGCCGGCTGCGATCCATTCGATGGGCAGCGTTGGATGCGCCGGCAAGGACGTCCGCTACAGGCAGGGACGCCCCTGGGTACACAAGCCCCATCACGCCGATTCGCATTGTCGCTCACGACAACGTTTCGTCATCGCCCAGCAGCCCATCTGGTGGTCACCTATTGCGGCGACGGCACGGACTCTCCCTGCCGGTGGGTGCGGTGGGCAGCAACTCCGGCCGCGTCACTCCCCGCCGAGCTCAACCAGCACCCGGTCGGCCCCGCTCAACTCGTCGTAGGTGTACCAGCCGATCACCGACTCGTCCGCCAGCAGCGTATAGGCCGCTCGTGGCGGCACGTCGGTGAAGACCGCGCTGAAATAGCAGATCTCCTGTCCAGCCTCGGTGTCGTACGCAACAACACCCGGGCCGGTCAGCGGCGCCGTCGCCGCGGATGCCGGCGCCTGCGCCCCGACGAGCATCAGCGACCCGTCTGTGGCGAGCCCATCGAGCAGGCCGGTACCGATGCACGAACCATCCTCCTCGCTGATCGTCGTCATCTCCAGCGGCAGGAAGATCTCCACCGTCACATCGAACGGCATCGCCAGGCGCGGGTTGGGCGCCGGCGTCGCCACATCCTCAACGGGGGTGGAGGGCGTCGGTGTGGGCAGCGTCGCGGGGGTTTCCGTTTCGGCCGGTGGCATATCCGCCGGTGTCGGCGTCGGGAACAGCGGGATGTCGCGAATCGTCGCCTCCGGGGTTGGGCCAGGTTGCTGGCCGGTCGGGGCTGGCGGCACCGGCACCGTCACGCTCACCGTCGCGGCGGGTCCTTCCTCGGCCACGGGATCGAGCTCGAATCCCGCCGGCATATCCTCCGGCATCGGCATCATGTCCCAGATACCGCCGGTCCGCAGCCCGTCGGTACGCACGGCGATGGGGCTGTCGGACGGCCAGCGCGGCTGCAGAGTCGTGGCGATCGCTTCCAGCTCGGCCTGGACATCGACATTGCCGGCACCGATGCCGGCCAGCACCTGCACCCAGGTACCCTGGCGCACGGCGAGCAATACCACCTCACCATCGAAGGTACCGAACATGATGAAGCCCATCCGGGTCACCGTCGAATCGTCACCGATCGGTGTGCCGGGTACCTCGATCGGGTCTTCCAGCACGAACTCTCCATCTTCCAGCTCGCTGGTCAGCCCCGCGGCGAAGATCCGGGGGACGGTGCGCAGGGTGCCCGCCGCCTGGGACTCGGATTCGTCGATGAACCCGAACGCATACACCCCGAACAGGCCGTCGGTGAGGGCAGCCGGGTTGTCGTAGGCGCGGGAGACGGTCGTCTCGTCGTCGGACTCGGTCCCCACCGGCTCGGTGGTCTGCGCCGTTGCCAGCGCAGGCGCGAGCAACAACGCGACGAAGGCGACGAGGAGTGCGGAGCGGGACATGGTGACCTCCCGATCGAATGGCGGCGCGCGATGTGTGCAACACCGCCATCATACCAACCGCATCGGCTGGTGCCTCGCCTTGGCTATCATTCGCCGATGACGACTTCAACGACTTCTCCTGCTTGGATCCTTGCTAATGTGGGGCCATCGACTTTTATTCGATGGATATCGTAGCCATAACTAATTGTTACTGTCGGCATTTTTATTCCTCTAATTCATGGTCTTTTTTTGATTATATCGAAGATTGTTCCAAGCCTTGCTTTGGCTTTTTCTTACCATATTTATGGCTATTTCGTGATTTGTGTGGGTGGATTGGTTTCCGGTCATTCGACGATGGCCCCAGATGTTGTGCGGTAGGGTGAGGCTGGCAGGTGGCTGAGCTT
>JAUIGA010000180.1 GCA_030430125.1 Chloroflexia bacterium
AGCCAGTCCGCCGGCAACTCGACCATGACCTGGGGGATGCACCGATACCCGACGAGACCGGGCAATCCGCAATGTGGCCCAGCGGGCAGGAGCTTGCCGACTATCCCGCCACGACCGCCGTGCGCACCGTTGCTGCCGGAATCCACATGGCGGTTGGGGTGCCATTGCTCGTCCTCGTTCACCGTCAATTCCACCCGGCAGGTGCGGTTGTCGCAATGGCTGCGCTTGCCTCGACGGTCTTGATGCAGCAAAGAGCCGTCCGGATATCCGGAGCAACAGTGCCAGTCGACGACCTTGCGCATGACTCGCGGGGACAGCGCCTCGTCGCATGGTGGCCCGTCCTGCGACCCGTCGTGCGGTTGTCGCCGGTGATTGTCGTCGGCGTGCTGACACCCTCGGATTCGCTGGCTGCCGTCCTGGTCGCCATGGCCGCGAGCGGGTTCGCATTTCGCCTCGTGGACTCGTCTTTGCAGGCCTTCGGCATGTTGTACCTGCTTCCCGAGTCCATTCTGCAATTGGAGGACATCCATCGGGAGCGCGGTGGTTCGGGCCATGTGGCAGGATGGCGTCGACCCGTCCGTCGGCTGTCCGGCGCGCTGTAAAACTGTCTGGAGAGGGGCCAGAGGCTGACTGCGGGATCGATCGTGTCGGGATGACGGCAATAGTGCCTGACCACGGTGGAGGAAGGAAGACGATGGCGGTGCCGAAGGGAAGCATGAACAGGCGTGTATTCGCAATCGCCGGATTCGGAGCGGTGGTGGAGATGCGGTCAGCCTTTGCGCAGCCCGCCACGCCCGCGTCGCCAGTTGCTGTCGATGCAGCGCTCTACCGCGTCGACCTGGCCGCTTCGAGTTTGCCAGCCACACCGATTGCGTTCGGTGTGGCCGGCGTGTTGATGACACCGGGAACAGCCGTCGTGTATCCGGAAGGCTCGGCGGGCCAGAGCGTCGCCATCGATCATGTGCTCGCGGGGAGTTACGAGATCGAGTCCGACAGCGAGCTTGTTCACATCGACGTGGCCGGCAACCTCTCAGACATTGACGCGGGCGAGTCGACCACCGTCGCCGCCGGCGAGACAATCGTCATCCTCCACAACGAAGCAGCGCAGCGAATCACCGCCGGGGAGGAGGAAACCCGTACGCTCACCGTCGGGTTCTTCTCGTTCGAACAAGGCACCAACGAAACGCAGGTGGAGGGCACACTGGAGCAGCAGGTTCTCGGCGGCACCATGGTTGGATCGGTGCCGGACTCCGGCGTGACCGTGACGGTCGTACGTCCTGCCGAGGCCAGCGGGTTTGTCGACCCGGTGGCTGAATCCCCTGTGGTGCTCTCCAGCGGCGAAGAGTGGGCCGTGGTTGTACTGGCTGCGGACAGCAATTAGCGCAGGTTAAGGAATTGGGAGTCCGTAGAGCCGAGCCAGCAAAGCGGTTGTACGCCACTATGGCCGTGCCGTGACCATATCGATCAGTCCATCTCGTTACCTCACGCGGCTGGCCACACCCCAGGTGACCGAGCGAACACCCGGCGTGTCCGAATCTTGATCACCGTGGGTCAGGGCTGCAGACGCACGTCCAGCCGCTGCAAACCGTGTACGATGGGTCGCCACTTCGGATTCAGGTCGGTTACATCCATGTTTGGCGCAACCTGCGCGAGCGTCCGAAACGCGGTGCTCGCCTCCAGGCGAGCCAGGGGTACGCCCATACAGAAGTGGACGCCCATTCCGAACGCCATATGCCGCCCGACCTTGCGGTCGATCTGGACGGAATCCGGCTCTTCCCAGACCGATTCGTCCCGGTTCGCCGAACCGAGCATGAACAGGACTTCCGACCCGCGTGCCACCCGTACGCCGTTGATCTCGACATATTCGACGGCGATGCGGTTCGTGAATTGCACTGGACTGTCGTAC
Organism: Chloroflexia bacterium; assembly: GCA_030430125.1. Classification (GTDB taxonomy): domain Bacteria; phylum Chloroflexota; class Chloroflexia; order Thermomicrobiales; family UBA6265; genus JACCVC01. The sequence continues at coordinate 1,907 of JAUIGA010000180.1, forward strand.
CGCATCAGTTCCTCGGTTGCATTGTCCGCCAACGATGGATCGGCAACCAGGCGATCCCACTGGTCGCGATTGCGCATCAGCGCGAGCGTGCCGTTGGCGATCAGGTTCGCCATCGTTTCGTGCCCGGCAGTGATCATCAGCATGCACATTGCCACCAGCGCCTCGTCGTCGAGGGGGCAGTTCTCATCATCTCGCGCTGCGACCAGCCGGGAGATGAGGTCATCTTCCGGAGCGTTGAGCCTCTTGGCAACTATCGAGCGGAAGTAGTCGCACAGCTCCCGCGTTGCGTCATCGACGCGTGCCTGCACGGCGGCGAGCGACTCGTTGGGGGTATCGGCGGTCGCACCGACCACCGCGGACCACGCTCGGAAGCGGGGGAGGTCCTCACTCGGGATGCCAAGGATGTTCGCCATGACCAGCATCGGCAGAGGATGGGCCAACGCCTGGATCAGGTCGCCTTCCCCACCGTGCTCCTCCCGGAAGGCCTCAAGCAACCCGGTGGCAATTCGCTCGATCGCAACGCGCCGATCCGCTACGAGCTGCGGCGTGAAGGCTCGGTTGGCGATCGTACGCAGGCGGGTGTGTTCGGGCGGATCCTGGAAGAGCATGTACTGTCGGCTGACATGGTCGAAGGTGTTTGGTCCCGGTGGCTTCCACCCCTGCACCTTTCGCAGTACCTGGATCTCCGGCAGCTTGTTGAATTGCCGGATCATTCGCGGGTCTCTCAGCCACTTCATGATGTCGGCGTAGCGAAACAGGACGACCTGGGGCTCCCCCACCGGCCAGCCCGGCTCGCCGACGTGCACCGGGTCGTGCGCCCGGAACCATGCGTAGTGCGGATAGGGATCGCCCCCGGCGAACACCTCCTGCACGGAAAACAGCCTGCGATCTCGCGTCGAGTCGCCTTCTACCATGCGTGTCCTTCCATGCGCAGAAGCAATGTGCGATTGGTACCACGGTCACCAGTCTACCCGCATCGATCCGCCGCTGCAGCGCATCGGGCGATAGCTGTGTTGAGCCATCGTGACGGCAACCGTGTGAGCAGTTTAGCGGTCTGCCGGGTCTTGCCTGCGGCAACGCTCCGGGATCGCATTCGACGGTTGAGTTACTGGTCAGCCGCAATCGACGTGACCGGGCGATCGTGCCGGACTTCATCAGGAGCGGCTGTCGCTCCTTCGTGGCGCCAGCTCTTGAGGACATCGTGCAGCCTGGCTGCGCCGACGATCGGCTCGTCTGGAATCGGGAAACTCGAGGGGTAGAGTACAAATGGCTGTGTCTGTGGGCCACCAAGCCCGCCATGGCAGCCGACCAGCTCCTCGAACGCGGCCACCTCGCCAGATTCGGGATCGTACTGGCTGTTGACCAGAATGTCCGGTGCATTCGAAAAGCCATCTGTTCGTTTCAGGTGAGCGGCGGCGTTCGGGCCGAAGGAGAGCAGGGGGTCGTCGCCCACGGCGTAGCCGTGATCCAGGTAGTGCATGCCCCCCTTGCCGATCACGATGCCGCCGTCGCTCTCCGAATGGACCATGACGAACGCGATGCCCTCGTGTCGCACCAGGCCAGGCAAGAGCTCCGGAAACGCGTCGACGATCTGCTCGTACGTCATCCGATCCTTCCAGTCAAGAAACGAAACAAGGCCCAGGTTGCCGGAGGCCAGCACAACGACATTGGCCTCTTCCGGGGCATTCGCCGGGTGGTCCGGTCCGGAGTTCGGACTGATCTCGACATCATCTTGTTGAACGTGGCGGTGTAGTGCGCGGTGCAGCAGGCGGGCCGTGCGGCTGTCCTGCCGGGCGGCCTCGGTCAAGGCCAGGTTGACCGTACCCATATCCTCGACCGAACTTTCCACGCCACTGACCTGATGCTCCGTAGAAATGAGGGATCTCACCAGATCGCTCAGCGTTCCCTCGTAGCGTTGCTTGAATGTCGCCCCCATGCTCTGGCCGTGATCCGAGAGGACGACGATGTGATAGGGACGCGGTGCCTGGGCGGCAGCGTCTTCGAGGCCGGCGAACACGCGATCAATGGTCCGGAGCACCTTGAAGGCGTCTGTCCGGTCGATGCCAGAGTGATGGGCAACCTCGTCGTAGGCGAAGAAGGTGTTGTAGACAGCAGGCACGCCCCGGAACATATCCGACATCAGCATGAAGTGACTGGCTTCCTGCATCAGGGTGGTGGTGCTGGCCCGGATGAAGGCGTACTTGACATGCCGGTGAATGCGAGGCTGCTGGTCGCGCCGTACCTGCGCCCGAGCCTGCCAGCGCTCGCGGACCACATCGCCAAAGAATAGGGCGAGCGTGCGAGCGAACGTGTAGGGATTGGTGAAGTAGGCGACGTAGGCCCTGGACGTGATGCGTTGTTTGTCATGAACGGCGCTGTAGGTGCAAAGACAGTCGCTGGCATCGCCAGAAAAGATGTTCCAGCGGCTGGCGCCGCCATCGGCGAGCAACCCATTCCCGGTGGACAGGCGGTGCTCGACCTCGCTCGTCGTCTCCAGCTTGCTGGTGACCATCATCCTGCCCGCTGGCTTGTCATACCAGCGAAACGCGGGGATGTCGGTGTTGTCACCCAGCAGGATTCCCGCCTGACTGGCGGACGTCTGCGACGAAAGATCGGGTTCCCAGGTCAGCAGACGGTGCGTGCCGGTGTCGAGCCAGCGCCGGAGGGTCGGCATATAGCCCTGCTCCATCGCCTGCCGCAGGATCGGTTCTGCAAGGCCATCGATCTCCAGGAAGAGGACGCCTGGTTCCGTCGTCGTTGGCGTGGAGGCGTGCGACTGTTTGAGGGGCCGGACCACGAACCACTGGTATCCGGAGCTGTCTTCGAGGGAGAAGAGCGCCCCCAGAAACACGTTCCCGATCGTGAGTCCGATCGTGACGAGAATGCCTGTCCACACACCATCGATGTCGAACTGTTCGATGTCGATCTGCCCGATCAGGAAGACCGCGAGGCCCGTGAGCAGGAACGTCAGGATCGGGAAGAGCAGGGGATGGAATGCTGCCGAGAACCTGTAGATGAGTGGCCAGGTTACCGCCAACACCACGGAAATCGCAAGTGCGGCAAGGATTGCGCCACCAACCCCTGACACCGTAAACCCTGACAGCAGCCAAGCCAGTAGCAGTACAAGCACGGACTGGGCGGCGATAGTGCCGATTCCCCATCGGATGAAACGAGCCATGCCTTGCTCCTGCTCCCTGGTGAACCGGCACCACCTCGCGCCAAAGTTGAAGAACGCGTCAGGACGATGCCGCCTTGTCGATTTCGGCCTGGATTTCGGCCAGCTGCTGGTCGGGAATGTCGGTCGAGTGAAGTGTACCGCCGTGGCGTCCGAGATCGTGGACCACGCGGTCCCGGGCATTGGTCTCCGCCAGCAGCACCAGCGCGGCGCCTCCCGGTTTCAGGTCTGCTTCCATGCTCTTGCCGAATTCCTTGAAGTCGCCGCCATCGCCGTCGGCGCTGCGCTTGCCGAGCCATGCGCCCAGCGCCCCGCCAGCGGCGAGTCCAACCACCGGAACCGCGAAAACGATACCGGTCAACCCTCCGAGCACCGCGCCGGAGATCGTGCCACGTCGAACGGGATGCCGTTCCCCATGGTGCTTGATGTCGCCGTCGTCGGTCATGGTGACCAGAGACTCATCGTGGATGGTCAGCCAGCCAGCCGATTCCAGTGACTTCGCCGTATCTGATGCCTGTTCTGCAGTCGCCTGGTCGGGATACACCAATGCCAGGAGGATAGCCATGTGTCAGTCCTTTCGCTCGGTCGGGCGCGCCGTCGATCCAAAAGCGTGCAAGGTTGGCGGCCCGTTGAATGGCGGGTTTGCGCGCATGGTGGTCGCCACGCGCGCGAACCCGCCCGGTACATCACCGGCAGTCCGCAATCACTGATCTAGCTGGTTGGCGTACCTGAGTCGGCATGGAGATCGGACTCAAGAACCTTGATCTCCAGCGGATGGTCGTCATCGCCCGGCTCTCCGGCCAGTACCAGGATGTAGGACTTCCCGGCTTCGATTTCCACGCCGGATTGGGTGAGAACGACCTCTCCGGATTCCGTCACCGCCACCTCGATGTCATAGGTGCCAGCCAGCAGCCCGGTGGCGTCGGAGATTTGCGAGTACCGTAGATCCGTTCCCAGCTCAACGGCGTCGCCAGTTGCTGTGAACGTGACAGGTGGGACATCTACAGAGCCCTGCAGAATCTGAACGCGGCTTCGACCCTGGTCACCAGCCACCGGTGAGGTGTCGAATGCCCCAGTCAGGATGAGCTCGCTGGTGATCACCAGATAGTAGTCGTTCCCGGCGGGAACGGGGTACACCGCATCGAAGATGGCGTAGTTGAACCCGATTCGGTCGGCTGTAATCGTCACCCGAACCGATCCTGGATCGAGGTCGATCCAGTCGCTCTGGTCGCCATACGAGAAATTGTCGAGATTCTGTTCTCCATTGAAATGGACCTCGACGTCATCGATGTCGGTTGCGGCGTGGAGCACCTGTACCCGGGTTTGGATATCGGTGTCCTGAGCCGCAACCGTCGCCACCTGCAGGGGGGCGATGACTGCCGCCAGCATCAGCCCCAGCAGGAGCGGATATTCGCGCATTCGCCGCACAATAGATCCGACGTTCATAACCCCGTTCTCCTTGATCTTGTGTCTCCGTTGCGGAGAGCGATACATCCCGCTCGCCCGGCGCGAGAACCCCGCATGTCGGCGGCATCCCCGCAATGCCATCGCCTGTCGACGACGACCCTGGCTGTACCTGCACGATAGGAGGTGACGAGTTGTAGTCGCATTGATCGAAGGGTGTAATCGTAATACGCCCGTCGACTGGCACCGGTGGTGGCGGGCCTCCTTCGCAATCCGCAGCCCCGCGTTCGTGCACTGCGCTTTCTCCATGAGTTCCCACCTGAACAGGTTGAACAGGATGTCGCCGGCGGCAAGCGGCGAATCCGTGTAGAGGTTCACATTGCCCAGTTGCTGCAACGCGTAAAGACGGTAGTCCGCAACCCTGATCCACTCTGACAGGCCCGGCAGACCTGCCTCGCGTTTGACGCGGCCGCCCAGTTCCCCGCGCGCATCCGCCAGGGTCACTTCATAT
>JAUIGA010000181.1 GCA_030430125.1 Chloroflexia bacterium
CGATTCGAGGCGTCGAACTCGACCGGAAGTGTCACCAGCGCGAAGATGGTCGAGAGCGCGAAGAGCGCCACGCCAGCCCATGCCAGACCGACGATGCCCATCAGGAACCCGGCGATCAGCACGATGAACCCGAGGTTCGAGCCGATCGACACGGCCGGCACCAGCGCGGTGCGGACCTTCAGGGGGCCGTACGCCCGCGCGTGCTGGATGGCGTGTCCCGCCTCGTGCGCGGCGATGCCGATCGCGGCGATCGACGGTACGCCATAGACGCCCTGCGAGAGTCGCAAGGTGCGGTCACGCGGGTCGTAGTGGTCGCTCAGCTCGCCCGGAATTTGCTCGATCTGGACGTCGCGCAAGCCGTTGCTGTCGAGCACGGACCGGGCGGCTTGCGCGCCGGTGACATTGGCGCTGTTGCGGACCTTGGAGTATTTGCCATATGCACCCTTGACCTTGCTCTGTGCCCAGAGCATGAAGATCAGGCCAGGCAACATGAACACGAAGTACAGAGGGTCGAAGTAGAACATCGAGGTGTTCCTGCTGGCTTTCTAGATGCCCGTCGCGGCCGGCTCGGCCGAATGCGGCGTCGGCATCGTGGTCGGTGGAGGAGACGCTGGGTCTCTCACGTTCAAACGATTCACACTGCAATTTTACTATGCCCGCATCCCTGTGCGCGTGTCTGTGACCGGGAATTCCGGCGCGGTATGCTTGGATACCATGTGACGTCGGCGCCAGGATGTCGCCGGTTCGGGGACCAGGGGGGATCGTGACGACGCCGGCCAATACCAAAGCTATCGCAGAACGGGTCGAGGCACTGCAGCAGGAGGCCCTGGCCTTCGTCGACATCGAGCTGGGTGTGCTCCTGGGGGAGCTCGATGGTGGAGCGCCACGTCTTCAACGGATGGGGGCATACCACCTTGGGCTTGTCACTGCCGCCGGCGAGCCGATTCCGGTCGAGGAGCGGCGTCGGGTTCAGGGCAAGCGCATTCGTCCACTGGTGGCGCTGCTTGCCAGCGTCGCCGCCGGCGGACACATGGCGGACAGTGCCTCCCTCGCGGCCGCGATCGAGCTGCTGCACAATTTCACCCTCATCCACGATGACATCCAGGACCGCAGCCCGAACCGCCGCCATCGCCCGACCGTTTGGCGGGTCTGGGGCGATGCCCAGGCGATCAACGCGGGCGATGCCCTGTTCGCCGCCGCGCAGATCGGCGTGCTGAATACCACCCCGACGGCCATTCCGCCCGACCACCTGCTCGTCATCGCCCGAGCGTTCAACCGCATGACCATCGACATCGTGCGTGGCCAGGTGCTCGATCTCGAGTTTGAGGGGCGAAGCGATGTCACACCGGATGACTACCTCGGCATGATCCGGGGCAAGACCGCCGCGATCGTCCAGTTCTGCGCGTGGGCCGGTGCATTGCTCGGCGGCGCCGATGTGGTGACCGCCCGCAGCTATGCAACCTTCGGCGAGGCGCTCGGAGTTGGCTTCCAGGTGCGCGACGACGCGCTCGGCGTGTGGGGGACGGCAGAGGAGACAGGGAAAGCTGTCGGCGACGACATTCGCCGCCGGAAGCAGTCGCTGCCGGTCCTCTTGCTGCGCGAGGCGGCGAACGCGAATGACCAGGAGGCACTGGATCGCATGTTCGGCGGCGAACGCGTGGCCGAGGACGACGTAGCCGCAGTTCTCTCGATGCTCGAGCACTACGGGATTGCCGCCGAGGTGGAATCGCGGGTGCGGCGGTACCACGATGACGCCGTCGCGATCCTGGATGCGATCGCGCAGTGCGGCGATCCGGTCGCGATCGCCGCACTGCGTGCCCTGACCGACCGCATGGCCGTGCGGTCGGCGTAGGGGGCAAGTGGCATGGTCGGGGGAGTCCCCGGTGCGTGCTAAGCTGGTGTGGTTACGTGCTCGCCCGATGCAATCCACACGCGAATGTGCGCCACCGGAGGACCCGACATGGTTTCAGCGGCTCCCCGCCTGAGTTCGACGATCCTCTCCTATCTCAAGCGGGATTTGCTTCTGCGAGAAGGGCATTTCGAGTTCCGGTCTGGGCGTCACACGAACGCGTTGCTCGATCGCGACCTGCTGCTTGCCGACCCGGAGAGCGCCAGCCGCATGGGCTACGCGCTGGCGAAGGAATTCTTCACCAACAAGGTCGACACCATCGCCACGCCGAGCATTTGGGGCGCCGGTCTCGCACAGTGGATCGCCTACTTTCTCGAACCGCGGGCGAAGGTCGTGCACGCAACCCCCATGAAGAGCGGCGAGCGACGTATCTCCGAGAATCTGCATGTCATGATCTCGGGCAAGCGCATAGTCGTGGTGGACAACATTATCGTTAGTGGCGAGACGATCGACCAGTTCACCGGCATGATCGAGGATCTCGGCGGCGAGATCCTTCGGGTCGGGACACTGTGGGATCTGGCGGACCGGCACATCCACGGGTACGAAGTGTTTGGCCTGCTGGACGAGCTGTATCCCGCGTGGCTCCCGGAGGAGTGCCCGTTCTGTGCCAGGGGCGACGATGACCTCGAGCAAATCCCGTACTAGGCGCGAACCTCCCACCAGCGGCACCGTGACGCGGGTGTCGCCCCAGCAGGCGACCGCCGAGCGGATGAATGTCTATCTCGACGGCCACTACGCCTTCAGCATGAGCGTCCGCGCGATGTCGGAGCATCCAGTCTCGGTTGGCGACGAGCTCAGCCAGGCCGATATCGCGCGGCTGCGCGATGCCGATGAGCCAGACCGAGCGATCACCTCTGCCCTCAACCTCCTGTCGCACCGGGGACGGTCGGAGCGCGAGCTGCGACAGCGGCTTCGGCAGAAGGACTATTCGCCAGGTGCGATCGATGTGGCGATTCGCCGCGTTGTCGACTGGGGCTATTTGGATGACGCGCGGTTTGCGGAGGCGTGGGTGGAGCAGCGGCAGACGAGCAAGCCGCGGTCGCGGCGGGCCCTCGCGCACGAGCTGCGCGAAAAGGGGGTCGACCGGGAGATCATCGCGGCCACGATCGAGGACGCCGACATCGACGAAGTTGCCGATGCCAAACGCCTCGGCGCAGACAAGTGGCGGAAGGAGAACGACCTCGAACCCGACCGCCGTCGGCAGCGAACCGCGGCATACCTCGCCCGGCGTGGGTACGGCTGGGATGTCGTACGCCAGGTTCTCGATGCGCTGGAGCGTGACGACAGCGACACCGAGGGGTGTGTAGACTGATCCGCGGTCCTTCGGTGGCCCGGGCGGCAGCCGGCCGGCATTGGCGCGAATCCAGGCTGGACGGCGAACGTACGTTCTGTGGTACAGTGAAGGAGGCTGCGGGAGGACCTACGTCACTCGACGCCATCCCGAATCCCCCCTGTTGCAATTTACCGTCTGCGGTCGTCGCCTCACCCCCGCGTGCTCGCGCCCCGCTCACACCCACGAGATCCTGCGTCGCGCGCCCGCAGGATCGATTCGTGATTGCTCCGTTGTTCGGCGCGCCGGGTGTGTGTAACGACCCGATTGCGGATCGTGAGGGAGAACCAGGGCATGGCCGAGTTTCGTTGGTATGGCCACAACAGTTTCCGTATTCGCGCGAAGGAGGGGACCGTGATCACCGATCCCCCCGGCAAGGCCACTGGGTATGCATTCAGCAGCAAGCCCGCCGCTGACATCGTGACGGTCTCCCACAACAGCGCAGACCACCGAAACGTCAAGGGGATCAAGGACAGCTTCGCCCTGATCGACGGGCCGGGCGAGTATGAGATTCATGACATTTTCGTCTATGGGTTTCGCAGCTATCACGACGACCAGAAGGGCGCGGTGCACGGGTACAACACGATCTTCGTGTTTGAGATGGATGGCCTGCGCATCGCACATCTTGGCGACCTGGGGCACCCCCTGACCCCGGAGCTGACCGATGCGCTGGACAACATCGATATCCTGCTGATTCCGTCGGGTGGCGGCGAGGGCATCATCACGACCGAGCAGGCCGCGAAGATCGTCGGGACCATCGAGCCGAATGTGGTCATTCCCATGCAGGTGGCCACCGCCCGGGGCGACACCGATCGAGCTGGTGTCGATGAGCTGGCCCGGCACCTGGGTATCGACCTGCCGGAGCCGGTTGACAAGATCGCGATCCGAAGCTCCGATTTCGAGGACGCCATGACCTTCGTTGTGTTGAATCCCGCCGCGTAACAGGGACGAGGACAGGGCGTGCCGCAGGCGCCCGGATGGAGCAGAGTCGATGCCGAAGTACATATTCGTTACCGGTGGAGTGGCGTCGTCCGTTGGCAAGGGGATCACGACCGCGTCGCTCGGTCGGATGATCAAGGCGCGCGGCGCGAGCGTGTCGATCATGAAGCTGGACCCATATCTCAATGTGGATCCTGGGACGATGTCGCCCTACCAGCATGGCGAAGTGTTCGTCACGGACGATGGCGCCGAGACCGACCTCGACCTCGGCCACTACGAGCGATTCATCGACGAGAACCTCTCGCGGGCGTCGAATGTCACTACGGGGCAGGTCTATTCCAGCGTGATCGCGAAGGAGCGGCGCGGAGACTACCTCGGCGGCACGATCCAGGTGATCCCGCATATCACGGACGAGATCAAGGAGCGCATCCGGCTTGCCTCGCGCCAGCACGAGTCCGACGTCGTCATCTGCGAGGTAGGGGGCACCGTCGGCGATATCGAGGGGCAGGCATTCATCGAGGCAATCCGGCAGATGCGGCGCGAGCTCGGCCGGGCGAACTGCCTGTACCTGCATGTGACCCTGCTGCCGAAGCTCGGCGCGACCGGTGAGCTGAAGACCAAGCCAACCCAGCAGAGCGTGCGCGAGCTGCGGTCGCTCGGGATCCAGCCGGACATCATCGTGTCTCGTGCCGACAGCGAGATTCCCGATGAGGTGCGCGACAAGATTGCGCTGTTCTGCGACGTCGATCCCGAAGCCGTGATCGGGATGCCGACGGCGCAGACGATCTACGAGGTGCCATTGACGCTGGAAGCGGCCGGGCTGGGCACGTATGTGGCGGACCACTTCGAGCTGCCGCGGGAACCGCAGCTGAGCGCCTGGACGGGCATGGTGGATCGTATCCTCGGCGAAAAGCGCGCGATCCGCATCGCGCTGGTGGGCAAGTACGTCGAGCTCCACGATGCCTATCTCAGCGTCGCCGAGTCGCTGCTGCACGCTGGCCTGCACCACAACGTCGATGTGGAGATCGAGTGGGTCAACTCCGAGACGACCTCCCCGGAGGAAATGGAGCGCGTGCTCCGGCATGTGTCCGGGGTTGTGGTACCCGGCGGGTTCGGTCCGCGCGGTATCGAGGGCAAGGTCCGGGCCGTCCAGATCGCACGGGAGAAGCGGATTCCATATTTCGGTCTGTGTTACGGGTTGCACATGGCGGTGATCGAGATGGCGAGGAACGTGCTGGGGCTGGACGGCGCCAACTCGACCGAGATCGATCCGCAGACGCCGCACCCGGTCATCGACCTGATGCCGGGCCAGCGTGGTGTGGAGATGGGCGGCACGATGCGACTCGGACTCTGGCCATGCAAGCTCGTGGCGGACACGACCGCCGGCAAGGCCTACGATGCCGGCCATGTGGACGAGCGTCATCGCCACCGGTTCGAGGTCAACAACGATTTCCGCGACCAGCTGGCCGAGGCCGGCCTGACGGTGAGCGGTGCATCGCCGGATGGCCAGTTGGCCGAGATCATGGAGATCACCGACCACCCGTTCTTTGTGGGTGTGCAGTTCCACCCGGAGTTCCGCAGTCGTCCGAATCGCCCGCACCCGTTGTTCCGGGATTTCATCGGCGCGGCGGTCGAGACGCTCCCGGAAGGCGCGCAGCGGTCGCTGCCGCTCGAAGAGCGCGGGCAGCGCGACGGTGTCGCCGTCCACGCGGACTGATCGTGAAGCCGATTGGTTCGATCTTCAGGTGATCTGCGGATGAATGTCGTCGGGGCGGGCCTGCAGCGGGTGGGATCGACCAATCCTGTCCTGAGTGGTCATGCCGCATGACGGCTCCACCGCGCATGAAACGCCAGCGCGCGTAGTGCCGCCCCTGTGGCGGCTCGCGCTGGCGAAACGTAGCAGCGAGGCGACCTGAAGGCGCCACCTGTGTGCTGCCCCGCCCACGGGGGGGCAGGCATTCAATCGAATTCCGTACCACATCACATCGCGCTTTCGCTGGCGGTGGCGATCCGCGGCAGCCTGAGCGTGAACACCGCTCCGCCCCCTGGAGCATCGCTGACCGTGAGCGAACCGCCATGCGCGTGCGCGAGGCGCGCGCTGATGAAGAGGCCGATGCCCAACCCGCGCTGTTTTGTGGCCAGGGCGTCGTCGTTCTCCTCTCCGGCATCGAAGCGATAGTACAGCCGGAACAACCGGCGCCGCAGCTTTGACGGCACGCCCGGGCCGTGGTCCCGAACAGCGATTGCAACGCGGCCGCCGTGGTCGTCGGCCATCGCCACCTCGATGTCGCCGTCCGGGGCGTATCTCACGGCGTTGGTGAGCAGGTTTACCAGAATCTGCTGCACGCGGACCTGGTCCCAGCGGACCTGCAACGTTCCCGGCGCGTCGAGCACGATCTTCCTCCCCTCGACCTGGCCGCTCACATCGTCGATGGCGCTGCGGGCGATCTGCACCGCGTCGGTATCACCGGGGTCGATGGTGAGTTTGCCCAGATCGGCGCGTGAGACGTCGAGCATCCTGCTCACCAGATTGCTGACGCGATCGACCTGGCCGATCACCGCGGCGACACGCTCGACCTCTCGACGCGCCGCATCGCTGTCCATGGTATCGAGTCGTCGCTCCAGCAACTGGAGATTGCCCCGCAGCGAGGTCAGCGGATTTCGCAGCTCGTGGGCGACTACGGTGATGAACTCATCCTTGGCCTGATCGATCGGCTTGAAATGCTCCCGCCGGTGCAACACAGCGACGGCACCTCGAAGTTCGCCCGAT
>JAUIGA010000182.1 GCA_030430125.1 Chloroflexia bacterium
GCATCCTGGAGACCTGGTCGCAGCAGGGACGCTCGGATCGCTCCGGCTGATCCTGGAGGCGAGTCGGCGTTCGAGCTCGACACACGCATCGCAGACGCCAGGAGGATCGACGCCGGTGGACCTGCCAGCAGCGCGCATCGCTCACAGCAACAGGGATCACATCATGAAACGAATCGGCGATGTCATGCGAGATCTCCCGGCCGCCAACCGCCCTCGGCCCAGCCAGACAGGTGGCGCCGTCCGTATCCGGAATCGGGACACCGTCCGATGCCCGATCTGCAACGATGCTGGATACCTGAGGAACGACGTTCCGGTGGGGCACCCGTTGTTCGGAACGGTCATCGTCTGCGAGTGCAAGCAGCGAGAACTTGACGAACGCCGAGACGAAGAGCTCAAGCGACTGTCAAACCTCGAGGCCTTTGGGCAGTGCACGTTCGACACGTTCGATCCGGAAATGCCCGGTCTGGACGAAGCATACGAAGCCGCGCTCGCATTCGCGCAGGAACCTGGACACACGTGGCTGTTCCTGTCCGGACCCTGTGGTGTCGGCAAGACGCATCTCGCCGTGGCAATCGCCTACTACGCCATGGAATGGCACCGCATGAGTGTCTACTTTGCCGTGGTGCCCGACCTGCTCGATCACCTGCGCTCGACATTCGATCCAAACTCGGGCGCCGCATACGACGATCGCTTCGCCACCATCCGCAACGCGCCGCTGCTCGTGCTCGACGACCTGGGCACCGAGAACGCGACGCCCTGGGCGAAGGAAAAGCTCTATCAGATCATCAACCACCGGTACAGCGAGCAGATGCCAACCGTCATCACCACCAATGTCGATCTCGGCGCAAAGGGAAAGATCGACGAGCGCATCTACTCCCGAATAATGGACCACCGCCTCACACGACACGTTGCCATTGACGCCGATGATTTCCGGCTTGCTGGTGACCCGAGACGCGTTCGACGCCGAGGCCGCGGAAGGTAGCCGGCAGAAGCAGGTCTGACTCGGACCCGCGGGACCACCACCCTATCGTTCGCCCGCGGCAACGCCTTAGCCAGCATCAGTGGTCCGCGCAGCCGAGTCTCTCGCTATCACGCCATCGCAACCTGATCCGTACACGGCGTTCACGACTGAAATACTTCCCTTGCCGTACACCCACCTGCCCCACAGACGTTTGCCGGGCACGTTTGGGCAGAAGATCGCGACGTCCCGACCCGAAGGCGCAGTCACTCGGGCTACCTGTGGTGTGCGGGGTGCATCCTGCCAGGATTTTCTCCCGTAGGACGGCGCTGTGGAGCCGTATTCATGCCCCACCAGTGGTAAACTTCTGGACGACTCGCTGAGTGACCGTATGGTCCGATCAATGCGGTATGCCCATGTCCAACATCGGTTGGCTCATCTCCCAACTGTTCGACCCGAGAGCGATACTCGACGTTCTTGTCGTCACCATCATCATCTACTGGCTGCTTTGGGTCGCACAGGGCACCCGAGCCTTGCATGTGATCCGGGGTATCGTGACCCTTTTCGCGCTTCTGGTCTTCCTGGCATGGGTACTCGATCTTTCCACCCTCAACTGGGTCCTGAACCGCACGTGGCCCGGCCTGGTCATTGCCATACCCGTGATCTTTGCCGCGGAGTTGCGTCGCGCGTTCGAGCAACTCGGTCACACCGGCACATGGTTGCGTCTGCCGTTCGTTGGCCAAAACACGGAGGATAATGGTCTCGATGTCGCGGTCGATGAGATCGTTCGAGCATCGGCGCAACTGTCCCGTCTGCGCTATGGGGCGCTGATGGTGATCGAGCGCGAAACCGGACTGCAGGACTACGCGAACAATGGTGTCCCGGTCGATGGTATTCTCACCCGCCAGCTGCTGATCAATATCTTCTTCCCGAACTCGCCGCTGCACGATGCTGCAGTCATCATCCGCAATCGACGCATCGTGGCGGCAAGTGTCGTGCTGCCGTTGACCGACAACATTTCGGCGACCAGCAATCTCGGCACCAGGCACCGCGCCGGGATCGGAGTCACCGAGGAGGCCGACGCCATTTCCGTGGTTGTGTCGGAGGAAACGGGTCAGATGTCGGTAGCGCACTCCGGCCGACTCATTCGCAACCTCGATCAGGACCGTCTGCGACGTGTGCTGCGCACCCTGTTGAGTCTCGATCATCCGCAAACGCACAGACAATCCCCACCCCATCGCTTCTCGTTCGGCAATCGGCCGAAATCGGATCGATCACCGAGCACATCGCGCCAGACCGAGCGTCGCTCTGTCGGGGACTGAACGGACCGTCGATCACACATGGTGAATGAGGGGTCATGCTGACCACATTCTGGCAATCCATCAAGGAGCGGGTGTCGAACATCCAACTCGCCCGCTTCGCATTGTCCCTGATCATCGCACTGTTTCTCTGGGGCTGGGTCACTGTACGGGAAGATCCTGTCGAGACCCAGAGATACGCGGAGATCGCCATCACGCCACCCGAGCTTCCGGGAACCCTGCAGATCGTCACGATTCTCCCTCGTACCAATGTGACGATTACGGATGTGTCCTCCCGCCTCGACGACATCACGCGCGCCGACATCAGCGTGACGCTCGACGACGAATCGATCGACGGGCCAGGCTCCTACCAGGTTCCGGTAATCGCCGATGCCACTGGCGGCGTGCGAGAGATCCGTGTTTCCCCGGATACCGTGTCTGTGCAGGTAGAGGAACGGGTCAGTCGCGCATTTCCGCTCACTGTGGAGAACCAGGTCCTGGCCGACGACTCCAGGCGCATTGTCGATGTCAATCCGGAAGTTTCCGAGGTGACAGTCACCGGCACCGAATCGGCTGTCAATCGTATTGCTCGCGTGATCCTCCCAGTCTCCATCCAGGAACAGTCCAGCGACTTCTCGGAATTGTTCGAGCCGTATGCCGTGGACATCGACAACCAGCGAGTCCAGGAAGTAGCCATCACCCCGGCGCACATCCGCACGGAAGTGCAATTGGAGAAGCGCGGCAAGACGGTCAGCGTGGTTCCCCAGATCACGGGCACTCCGATCGAGGGATACGTCGTTCAGCAACTGGTCGCCGTTCCAACGACCGTCATCGTCGACGGACCGGAGGAAGTGCTGGAGAATCTGCTGTTCGTGCACACATCGCCTGTCGACATCTCGGGGACATCCGCTCCGTTCAGCGAGGTCGTGCCGCTGGAAGATCTTCCGGAGGGCGTGACACTGGTCGACCCGGCAGTGAACGAGGTCGAGGTTCGCGTTTCGATCGGGACATCCGGAGGTTCGGAGAACCTTATTCCGGAGATGCCCGTGGAAATCGTCAATATCGACCAGGGGCTGGCTGCCACGGTTGACCCGCCCGAAATCGACGTGAGCATTGGCGCTCCTGCAAGTGTGCTCAGCGGTCTGCGAGGGGACGAAGTGCGCGTCACCGTCGATGTGGCGGGTCTCGGGCCCGGCGTCTACTCGCTCACTCCCGACGTCGACGTGCCGGATGGAGTCAGCGTGACACGGCTGGAACCGGAACAGGTCGTTGTCCTGCTTACGCAAGATGGCGCAACGCCGGAATCCGAGGCCACCCCAGCCCCGTGACATCCGTGGCGTCGCTTCCTCAGGAGTCGTGACCTCTACGCACAGCATGCTGATAGAAGGGCATTATGCGAACAGGAATTGCCGGTTGTCGCCCTTGGCGCCGAGAAATCGAATGAGTCCGGGCTTGGGCCCGGACTCGGATTGCGACGTACAACCGCATCGTGGCTTGATATCCAACAACTCGCGGAGTCGGGTCTACTCCTGACCGTCCACGTCTTCTGAAGTCGACATCGAGAAGTCCATCTCATGGGCGAGGAGGATGGCCTCAGCGACTTCCTTCATGGATTTACGGGCATCCATGCTGGTCTTGCGAATGCGGTGGAACGCTTCGCTCTCACGCAGTCCGTGGGTCTCCATGAGCACACCCTTGGCACGCTCGATGACCTTCCGCGTCTCCAGGGCATCCTTGAGACTGCCAACCTCGCGCTCCAGCGTCCGAAACTCATCGAATCTGGCGCGCGACAACTCAATGACCGGCATCAACTCGGCTTCGCGGAAAGGTTTCACCACGTACCCGACCACGCCAGCATCGCGCGCCTGCTCAACCAGTGCCTGGTCGGAATAGGCGGTCAGCAGCACGATTGGTGCGATACGCTCGCGAGTCAGCTCCTCCGCCGCCGCGATGCCGTCGACCTCCGGCATCTTGATATCCATGATCATCAGGTCGGGACGCAGCTTACGTGCCAGATCCATGGCAGTGCGCCCGTCACCAGCTTCGGCGATCACGTCGTACCCTAAATGGGTCAGCATTTCGCGAAGATCGAGACGGATCAGCGACTCGTCATCGGCAATGATGATGCGCCATTTCTCGGCCGTTCGACTCGATCGGTTCATGTCCAGGTTCCCGTCGGTTAGGCAGACATGCCAGTACCAGCCCCAAGCCTGCATGTGCGCAGATCGCTTGCAGCCCCACATCGCCCTTGCATTCGTCGAGGGGAAATCGGTCGGGGCGAGAGGATTCGAACCTCCGACCACCGGTACCCCATACCGGTGCGCTACCGGACTGCGCCACGCCCCGCTTGCCACCATGCCAGTATACAAAAGAGGCGGGTCGGCAGCAAATGCCGACCCGCCTCTGGATGCCACTAGCGCACATCTCTGCGCCAGGACCAGCCGAGATCTACTTGATCTCGACCTTGGCGCCCGCCTCTTCAAGCTTGGACTTGGCGGCGTCGGCCTCGTCCTTGGCGACACCTTCCTTGATGGCCTTCGGCGCCGAGTCAACGAGGTCCTTGGCTTCCTTGAGACCGAGGCTGGTGAGCTCGCGCACCGCCTTGATGACCTGGATCTTGTTCGCGCCGACTTCCGCCAGCACGACATCGAACTCGGTCTTCTCCTCTTCGGCGGCAGCGCCACCGGCGGCCGGGGCGCCAGCCATCGCGCCCATCGCCACCGGCGCGGCGGCGGACACGCCCCACTTCTCTTCGAGTTCCTTCACCAGCTCGTTGAGCTGGAGGACAGTCATGCTTTCAAGCTGTTCGATCAGCTGCTCGTTGGCCACGTTGGGTTCCTTTCATATTCGGCGTACCTCAGGCGGTACGCAGGTGACAGAATGTTATGCGACGCTAATCTGCAGCCTCGGCATTTGCTTCGCCGAGCTGGCCAGCCCGGGCGTTGAGCAGGTAAGCCATAGATCGCGATGGGCCACCGAGGACCCCGACCGTGCGCGCCATGGGCGACGCGAGCAGTCCGACCAGCTTGCCGAGCAGCTCCTCGCGCGGCGGCAGGCTGGCGAGCGCGTCGATCTGGCCGCTGTCGAGGACCTGCCCCTCCATCAGCCCGACCTTGAGCTCGAGAACCCGCGACGACTTGACGAAATCGCTGAGCGCCTTGGCCGGCGCGACAACGTCCTCGTACGCGAACATCAGAGCCGTGGGTCCTTCGAGATGTTCCAGTGGAATCTCGATCCCCACCCGCTCCGACGCGATGCGCGTCAGCGTGTTCTTCGCAACGGCGAACTCGGCGTTCGTCGAGCGCAGGTTGCCCCGAAGATCCTGCATCTGCGATACGCTGAGACCGCGGTAGTTGGCGAGTACGACCAGCTGAGCCTTTTCGAAGTTCTCGACCAGGGCGTCGATGTGCTTCGCCTTCTGCGGTGTTGGCATGTGCATTCACCTCCTTCCCGTGTTGGATTTTCGGAACCGCATCGCGGTTCCTGGTACCGCACAAAAATCGCCCTGAGCTTCAACGCTCAGGGCGACGCCCCGCATGTTGCGGGAATCCATTCGCTACCTGAGCCTCGGCTGGATATTGAGCACTGCGTGCACCAGCTGTCTTTGGCCAGGGGTCATATCGTGTGGACTATTGGATCAGGACAACTCGGATGTTCGCGCGATCGCGTCAGCGACATCGAGATCAATACCCGGCGCCATCGTTGTTGTCAACGTTAGTGTACGGCAGTAGATACCCTTGACGCCACTCGGCTTGGCGCGATTGAGCGCATCCACGAACGCGAGCGTATTCTCTCGCTTCTGGTCCGGCGTGAAGCTGCGCTTGCCGAGGACAGTGTGGATGTTGCCGGACCGATCGTTCCGGAACTCCACGCGACCGCCCTTGAGCTCGCGGATGACGCCCGGCAGGTCCTCCACCTCTCGCACCACGGTGCCGGAACGAGGGTTTGGCATCAGGCCACGCCGCCCGAGAATGCGGCCAAGTCCACCAACCTTGCTCATCTGGTCGGCCATGGCCACAGCGGCATCGAACTCAAGCCAGCCAGCGTTGATCTGCTGCACGTATTCATCGGTGCCGGCGTAGTCGGCTCCTGCATCGAGCGCGGCACGCTCGGCCTCGCCCGCCGCGAACACCAACACGCGAACCACGCGTCCGGACCCGTGTGGCAGCACCACACTGGAGCGTACGACCTGATCGGCCTGGCGCGGGTCAATGCCCAGCCGGGCGTGGATTTCCAACGTCTCGTCAAACTTCGCCGCCGGTAGCTGGTCGAGCAAATCAACCGCTTCGTCGATGGTGTACTTGCGACCCGGCTCGATGAGCTTGGCCCCCGCCAGATACCGCTTGCCGTGCTTTGCCATGTCTGTCTCCTTCGTGGTCCAGACGGGGGATTGCCCCTCCCACGAGCTTGCGACGGCGCTCGACCGTCTATCCAACCACCTCGATTCCCATGGAACGGGCGGTACCGGCCACCTGCTTCATGGCGCCATCAATATCGATGGCGTTGAGATCCTTCATCTTCAACTCCGCGATCTCGCGCAGCTGATCCTGCGTCACCGAACCGACCCGGTCCGTACGAGGATTGCCGGCACCCTTGTCGACCCCGGCCGCCTTGCGAAGCAGGTCAGCCGCGGGCGGCGTCTTCGTGATGAAGGTGAACGACCGGTCTTCGTAC
>JAUIGA010000183.1 GCA_030430125.1 Chloroflexia bacterium
CCAGGACCGGAGCGCCGCAGGCCATCGCTTCCAGCACCGGCAGGCCAAACCCCTCGTATAGGGAGGGAAACGCGACGAGATCGGCGGCGCTGTACCAACCGCCCAGCGCGTCGTCGTCGACGAAACCGGTGAGCACCAACCGATCCCCCAGCGCCAGGTTGGCGATGGTGGCGTGCAGTTCGCCCGTCATCCACCCTTCCGGCCCCACCAGCACCAGACGATGAGGCACCTCGTCCCGGATCGCGGCGAATGCATGCAGCAGCATCGACAGGTTCTTGCGCGGCTCCATCGTCCCGACCGCCAGCACATAGGGCCGCTCGATTCGATACTTCAGCCGAAACACCTGGAGCTCGGCTCCGGTGAGTCGCCGGATCGACGGCGACACCGCCAATGGGATGACGGTGATACGGTCGTGGGGCAGATCCAGCCAGGACACCAGGTCGTCGGCGGTATGCTGCGATATGGCAATGACGCGGTCGGCCGCTCGCGCGCTGTGCCGGATCGCCCCGACCAGCCAGGCGCGCCGCGCCAGCGGCACCACCTGCGGATACCGCAGGAACGCGAGGTCGTGCACCGTGACGATCCCCGGCGCGCGCAGCACCATCGGCAGCGTATT
Organism: Chloroflexia bacterium; assembly: GCA_030430125.1. Classification (GTDB taxonomy): domain Bacteria; phylum Chloroflexota; class Chloroflexia; order Thermomicrobiales; family UBA6265; genus JACCVC01. The sequence continues at coordinate 617 of JAUIGA010000183.1, forward strand.
CACCGGACCGTGAAAGGCATCGAGGCGCCGGCGCGCGATGTCCACAGCCATCGCGGTCTGCTCCCAGGCAATTCGGACCGGCGCGCGGCGCGACACCGGACCAGCCTTGCCGCCGAGGGCCACCAGCGAATCGCCGGGCTGCATCGTCGCTCGCAGGGCTCGTTCCAGCTCGTCCACATACCGGCCCACACCGGTCTGCCGGTATCCGGCGCCGGCTCCCTTGAGCGCGACATTGATTCCGACGTCCATCCCTCACGTCCTTGCGATGGGTCGAACCTGTTGCGACCGGCGCCGTCCTTGCTATAACAGCATCCAGCGACGCTCGCGCAACACACGGTGAAAGGCTACAGCAGCATGACGCGCCCGCCGACCCAGAATGCAGAGCACGAACAGGGGAACGAAGGTCAGGATGCCTCCCAATTGCCGCGTGTCGATCGCGACACGCGTCGGATCGTCGTCAGCTTTGGCGGCGAAATCATTGCCGACTCCCAGCGGACGATCCGGGTAGAGGAGCACGGGCATCCCCCCGTGTTCTACATCCCGCCCGAGGACGTCCGGGTCGAGCTGCTGCGATCCAACAGCGAGCAAACCTGGTGCGAGATCAAGGGAGACGCGCACTATTACGATCTCGTCGTGGGGGATCGCGTGTCGGAGTCGGCTGCCTGGTGCTATCCCGAACCGCTCGCCGGGTTTGCGGACATCCAGTACGCGATCGCGTTTTATCCCGGTCGCGTCGACGAATGCACGATCGACGGCGAGCGTGTCACCCCGGAACCGGGCGACTACTACGGCGGCTGGATCACGTCCTGAGCCATCCAACCCTGGTGACCCCGTGGACCCAGGTCGCATTGTGACAGGCACACCCGGTCGTTCTGGTATGGTTCCTGATGGAACCCGGCTCGTCACATGCGAGCCACCGGCAGGCACAGCGTCGACGAAAGACGGATCATGACGGAGCCCCGCGTTACCACCAACATCCCGGTCGGCCACGACCCTGGCCTCGACGACGGGATCGACGTCAAGCCAGCCCCTCCGGCACACGATCCTGTCATCCAGGCACGCATCGACCAGTTCGAGGCGATGTACCCCTTTCCGCTCGACGCGTTCCAGCGCACCGCGATCGAGTCGTTCGAAGGCGGCGATTCGGTCATGGTGGCGGCACCCACCGGCTCGGGCAAGACAGTCGTCGCCGAGTATGGCGTCTTTGCTGCGTTTCGCGGCACCGGTCGTGTCCTCTACACCGCCCCAATCAAGGCACTTTCCAACCAGAAGTACCGGGACCTGCGGACGACCTACGGGGACGACGTCGGCCTCCTGACCGGCGACATCACCGAGAACCGTGATGCCAGGATTCTCGTCATGACCACGGAGATCCTGCGCAACATGCTGCTCCAGAGTCCGTGGGAGCTCGATGATGTCGAGACGGTCATCTTCGACGAGATTCACTACCTCGCCGATCCCGACCGTGGTACCACCTGGGAAGAGTCCATTATTCTCTGCCCGGAACACATCCAGCTCATCTGCCTGTCCGCGACCGTCACCAACGCCGACGAGATCGCCGGCTGGATCAGCCGAACCCACCGCCATGTCCGCCTCGTCACGCACACGGCTCGACCGGTTCCGCTAGCGCTCTACTTTTTCCACGAAAGCCGGTTGCACCCTGTTGTCGACCACAACGGCGAGCACATCGCCGATTTCTCTCGGGTCGGTGGCGAGTTGCGCCGCCAGCAGGGGCGTGGCCGGCGCGTGCGCGGCCGCGAGCAGATGGATGCGCTGGAACCCCAGCCGCACGAAGTGGTGGAGCGCCTCGAGGCGCAGCAGATGCTGCCGGCGATCTATTTTCTCTTCAGCCGCAACGACTGCCAGGCCTACGCCGAGCGCCTCGCCACGATGCACCCGCTGCCGATAACGCGGGAGCAATCCGTACAGATCGATCAGATCGTATCCACCTACGTCGAGAGCCTGCGCGAGGAGGACCGCGACCTGGACCAGGTTCAGGTCATCCAGACGCTGGCGCGAAAGGGTATCGGGTTTCACCACGCCGGGTTGTTGCCAGTACTCAAGCAGCTTGTCGAGGTCCTGTTCGCACGCGGGTTGATGCAGGTCGTGTTCGCGACCGACACCCTCGCGCTCGGTGTCAACATGCCTGCTCGCACCGTCGTCGTGGGGCGCATGACCAAGTGGGATGGCCGCCAGAAGCGGGCGTTGATCCCCAACGAGTTCCAGCAGATGGCCGGGCGCGCCGGTCGTCGCGGCATGGACGTGTTCGGGCACGTCGTGATGCTCTACTCGCCGTGGATCCCATTCAAGGAGATGCTCGAGATCGCGACCGGGCCGCTGTTTCCGGTCCAGTCCGCCTTCGCGATTCGCTACAACACCGTGCTCAACCTCTGGGATCCGCCACGCGGTGAGCGGGTCCGACAGATGCTCCAGCGCAGTCTCGCCCAATACCAGGCCAGCCAGCGCATCCGGCTCATCGAACATGACATCCTCGAGGTCGAGAGCGATCTCCACGGCGTGACGGCCGGCTGCCTCATCGGCTACCCGGACGGCGACAACCTGCTGGACGAGTATGCAACCAGGTCCCGTGTCATGCAGTCGCTGCAGACACAGGAACGGCGAGCGAAGCGCGACCTGCGCGACGCGGAACGCGCGACCGAGACGACAACGCCATGGCCCCGCCCCACTCGCCAGGCGATCCGGCGCACCTTTCGGACGGCACGACCGGGTCTGGTGCTGCACCACCAGGACCTCGGCTGGATAGCCCTGCTCGGTCGTGGCCTCGATGCCGGCGTCGGGATCGCCCTGCGCCTGGACGACGCCTCGGTTGTGTCACTCGGCGAATACCGGGAAATCGACTACCTCACCGACATCCACACCGGCATCCCCGAGGAACTGGGCGAGCCGGCGACAGTCGACGACGCCCAACGTGCGTTGGCAACAGTCGACCGCGATGCCCTGCTGGCCGGGTTCATCAACACCGAGGTGCCGGATCTCGACAGCATGGCCCAGGCTCACCGCGAAGCCGAATGGTCCCGTCGCCAGACCGAGCTCCAGACACTCGCATCTGCCAGCCAGGCGGCCACCGCCGAGGTCCAGGCGGTCCGGGCGGCTCGGGAGGCGCATCCGTGTCACCGCTGCGACGTTCGCAAGGAGCACCGCCGGAACCTGCGCCTGCACGATGCCCTCGAACGCGAGCGAGCGCAGCTGATGGAAGCCCTCGAACGCCAATCGCTCGCCGAGGATCTTCGAATCCGAAATGTCATCCGCGGTATTCGCGATGTGCTGCACCGGTTCAGCTACATGCGCCAGGGATACCCGTCTCCAAAGGCCGACATGCTCGCCGACATGTTCGACAACGACGGCCTGATCATCTGCGAGTTGATCGACCGCGGCCTACTCGACTCGCTCTCGCCCGACGAGCTTGCCGAGCTGTTTTCGTGGTACTCGTTCGACCGCGAATACCGGTATCCGAACCACTTCACGCTGCCCCAGCGGCTGCTCGCGGTGCGCGAGAAGCTGGAGGGCGTGGAGCGGGACATCATCGGCGAGGAACGGGACCACAGGCTGTACATCTCGGAGGGGCACAATCCCGGCTTCTACGGCGCGGCCCGTGCCTGGTGCCGAGGCGCCACCATGGCGGAGATCGGCGAGTCGCTCGAAGTCTCCGAAGGCGACCTTGTCATCACCTTCAACAAGACGATCGACCTCATGCGCCAGGTGCGCGACATGCTGCTCGATGTCGAGCCCGACCATCCCCTGCGCTCGAAACTCGATGCGGCGATCTCGCTGCTGAAGCGCGGTATCGTGGCGCAATCGCTGGCCCTGGGGTTCACCTCCATCAGCGACCTGGACGACGAATCCGCCGCCGACGAGGAACCCGGCGACACCGAAGTCGACGACCCCTTCATCGAGGAGTAGTCCGTGAGCGAACCCGTCTTCACCGACCTGCGTGTCGATCGGATGCGCCGGGCCGTCGATCGCGCCATCCCCTTCCTGCAATCCAGCGGCGATCGGCTGGGCGAGTCATGGGTGCGCCACCGGTGGCTGAATGGATCGGCCCGGGACGTCGTCGACGCGTTGGCGGCGTACCAGCAGACGGACGGTGGGTTCGCCGGGCTCGAAGTGGATATCTCGGCGCCAGTGAGCACCGCGTTCGACGGCCGGCTGGCCATGCACGTCCTCCTCGGACTGCGCGTGCAGCCCGACCGCGAGATCGCCGAACGGCTTGGCGCGTGGTACGTACGCAACCAGCACGAGGATGGCGACTGGCACTTCCCGCCCGCCGTGTACGAAGCCGACCTCGCCCCGTGGTTCGCGGAGTGGTCCTTCCCCAGCCTCAACCCATCCTGCTGCGTTGCCGGGTTGACGCATGAACTGGGCATCGTGACACCGGAGACGCTGGCGCACGTGGCGCGGTTGTGGGATGAGAAGGCGACGCTGGACCAGGCGCGCTCCGGGGACTTCTACACGATGCTGCCGATCGTGGAATACGTCGCCCACATCGACGTGGCCGACCAGGAGTCTTGGCTGGACGCGCTCGCAGAAGGCATCGGGCGCGGCGTTGCGTCCAACTCGTTCGGTGACGCCGGGCACGCACTGGAACACATCGTCGGGGGCGGTCCGGACCTGATAGCACGGCTTGATCGATACGACCTCGTGAAGGTGATCGACGCCGTGCTGCACGACCAGCAAGACGATGGAGGATGGCCGACACCATACGACCCCGCGTGGCGCCCCTGGTTCACCGCCAGCACCCTGGTGCTGCTGTCGAACCTGCACGACATGGTGGTGTGACGGCACGTCAGTTGTAGACCCGGGCGTAGACGCGCTGGGGATCGCCGATGGCGACATTCGCTAGAATCAAACCAACGAGCCGATGTCATCCCGAGCGGAGCGGCGCAGCCGCGCAGCCGAGGGATCCCCCGGCTTGGCCGGGCCGCAGGCCCAGGACAGCCGGTCCGTGGCTTCAACGCCCCTGCCGGCATCAATGATCATCGCCAATGAATCACGTGCCCAGAAAGACAGGACTGCTTCTGCACTGAGGGCCAGCCACACCAGGGAGTGCTTCGTCCTATCGGTACTGAGGCACCTCCTGGTCGTCGATATGACATGTGTCGCGCTGGTCTGCCGCAATTGGCGTCAGTCGTCGCTTTCGGACGCCCGCTGCTCGAGCCAGGACCGCAGCGTCGTCTCGGCATCCCGGATTTGCTTCTGCCGGCTCGCGACCGCATCCACTGCTTCCCGGTTGCGTTCCGCCTCCGTCTCCAACCATTCGCGCGTCTTCGACGGCGCCGGCGATCCCTCGACCAGCCGCCGTTCGAGGAAGCGGCGAGGCGCGAACCAGCGTCCCAGGGTCTCCATCTCGACCTTCAACTCGCGACCAATCACCAGCATCGCGGCGGTATCCAGCAACTCCGGGGTAATCGCGCTCATCTCCACGCGTTCATCCCGCGCAGGGTCAGCGAGGCGATGTTGCGCGCAATCGAAGGCGGCAGTTGCTCTTCGGCCATCAGGAACGCCGCGAGGTCGTTCGACGTGGTGTAGTCGCGCCCTGCCCGGTTGGCGAGATACGCGCGATTCACCGTCAGCGACTCGCGGAACAACGACTCCACCAGGGCGAACCGCTGACCCGCCTCGACGAGATGGTCGCGCAGATCGCGATCGATCCAGTCCCACGCGGCACCCAACGGTGCATAGGGCAGGCTCCGCAGCCGCGCCACGATGGCGTTTCCAGTATCGGCGATGCCTCGCAGGTCGCCCGCCAGGGACACGACGCCCTCCGCCACGGAGAGTCCGGGCAGGCGGCTGTCCTCGCGCATCCATGCATCGCCAAACACCAGCGAGGTCGGATCCGTCCGGACGAGTGTCACCAGCTCATCGAGCAACCGCGCTACCGGCGCCGCAATGGACCCAACCGATACCACCGCACCGGCCAGGTCCTCGACGTTCGCAACGGCGTCGAAGGTGTTCGGGACCGGATCTTGGAACCCCAGCAACGCGGCGCTCTCCGCCCGCTCCGCGCCGACGACCTCGCCGGACATCGTGCCAGCTCCGAGTGGACTTCGATTCAGGCGGTCGAACGCGCGGATGGAGTCGTGGATCCCTTCTCCCACCGGGCCGATCGCGCCACCGAGCAGGTGCGCGAAGGTCACGGGTTGTGCCGGCCGACCCGTGTGGAAGCCCTGCATCAGGGTGACATGATGCAACTCTGCCATCGCGACCATCGCCGCCTGCATGCGAACCGCGTGACTGACCACCTCCAGCGCCTCGTTCCGCACCCCGAAG